>JAGLWV010000048.1 GCA_023133225.1 Candidatus Aminicenantota bacterium
CTGTCCCCTTTTTTTTTCTTCGTTGTAGCCCATTCGCGGTGGGCAACCACAGCTTCATGGGCCGATGCCTCGCATCTGTAGCAACCTCGACTCGTGAATAATCCAGGCTAACTCTTTATTTTGCTTACTATATCGGGTGGTAAAGCGCAGACTTTGGCTCTGGCGTTGGTCACAATGTGGACGGTATGACCTGAGGCGACAAGCTTTTTCTTGTCTTTGGTAAAAAGCTCATAAGTGAAAACGATTTTTTTTGGGGTTATATTTTTGAGGGAAACGCGTATAAGAAAGTTTTCATCATACCTCAGTGGCTTCTTGTATTTACAGAAAGCTTCTACGACGACCAGATAATATCCCTGCTCTTCGATGCTTTTATAGGGAATGTTTTTTCTGCGGCAGTATTCCGTTCGAGCAATCTCAAACCATTCGAAGTAACTTTTGTTATGGGCAACCCCCATTTGGTCGGTTTCGGAATACCGAACTCTTTCTTCGAATTCTATGTAATTCTCATTCCCTTGGGTTGAGGCAGTTTTATTCGAGAAATTTTCCGAGCTTTGTGATTTCTTCATTGTAATATTTTCGGTACAGTATTTCCCACTCTCTGCTTCCTTCTTCGATGGCTTTCTTCTGAGACTGGATTTTTTCTGTGGCCTTTTTATCTATTAAGCTGTAGAGATTTATCTCTTCTTCTATACTTTTCACGATGGAGAGCCTGATTTCATTGGGTTCATCAAAGAATTCGACCTCGTCGTTTTCAAAAAGCTGGTTGAGAATCTGTTTGGATAAGAAGTTTATTTTTTCTCTGGATAACCTCTGGCTCACAGGATGATCTCCTTTTCTTTAGCTAATTTGGTTTTGATCATTCTGAACAGTGTCTGGTATTCAATATTTTCGCTCCGGATTTTTTCAATATGATCGCTGAGGATTTCCCTCACTTCCTGATCCAGTTTATCTTCTTTTTGAAACTCTTCGGTTATGAGATTTATAATATCTTCGATGAGCTTATTCTTGTCATCAGCGATAATTTTTTCTTCCTTAAGGAGATTTCGCACTGTCACAAATCCCATATGCTCAATTTGATTTTTGTTTAGTCTCATTTCTTTCTTAAAATACAATACCTTGAGTGAAAATTCAAGGATTGATTCAATAAATTGGAGGTAATTTATTTATTTTTTGATGATAAATAGAGAGAGTAAACGAATCCCCCAAGACAAATTCCAAAAATCAGAGTCATGAAAAGAATAGTATCAAGAGTCATCGGTCTTTTTTAACATACTTTTAGTAATGGTTTTGTTTAAAAGAATAAATAATCCAATCGCGATCGCCCATTGGAAGAATATAGTGCCTAAAGAGAAAGAAGACGTTATTTTAAACCAATTAGTTGGATCCTCAGAATAGCTCTGCCAGAGCCACCATCCAAGCATTGCCAAAAACTGAAGAGGAAGAAAGATGATGACGAGGATATCGAACCATTTTCCTACCTTTATTTTACTCCCAGGAGTAGAGATCAAATTTAAACGGAAATTTTTTGGGCCATATTTCAGGACTGCCACCGTAAAAAAGAAGCCGCTGACCATTAAAGCTATACTCCATACATTATCTTGGTTTGTAAAAAATCCCATGCTGATAGCAGAGGGAAGGCCGCAGAGGAATGCGCACCCAGCTATCAGTATGACAGCTTTTTTTCTTGTGAGTCCTGCATCCATTAAAATTCGTGTGTCTAGTTCTATCATGGAAATAAGGGAAGAAAAGGCAGCAAAAGAAAGCGCCAGGAAAAAGAGAGCAAGGAAAAAAGAGCCCCCGGGAATTGTTGAAAACAGTTTGGGAATCCAGATAAAAGTCAATCCCTGGTTATCTGCTTTCATTACCTCAAGCACTTTTTGGTTGGAAAGATCTTGCATTGAAAAGAAGGAAAAAACAGTAGGGATGACGGCCACTGCTGCCAGAAGTGAGGCAAGATTATTTCCAAAACCAAGTGTTGTGGATGTCAAAACTGGATTTTCCTTTTTATGAGAGTACACAGCATAAGTGAGTATAAGTCCCCATCCTGCACCGGTTGACCAGGCAGATTGGCTTAAGGCATTCAGCCAGAGCTTATAGTCAGCCAATCTGGCAAGATTGGGTGAAAAGAGAAAGTTCAGGCCTTCAACAGCAGAGGGAAGGGTCAGGGCTCTGAGACAGGCAATGATAAGCAGAAAGAAAAGAGAGGGGATGAAGATCTTATTGGCTCTTTCTATTCCTTTAACGACACCTGCATAGATGATAAATGCACCGATGAGTATGGCTGCGAAGTGAAAAAGGACAGGTTCCCATGAGGAGGTAAAGGAGAGCCAAAATTTCTGAGGATTTTTCTTGATTATGCCTTGAAAGCAGGTAGCCAGGAAATATTTTAAGCACCAACCGGCAACAACTGCATAATAGAACATGATGGCAGTAGTGACAAAGGTGACAAAAGTTCCCATCCATGCATAATTTTTGCCCATTATCTTAGCGAAAGACCCGATAACACCCATCCGGGTTTTCTTCCCGATAGAGATTTCTATCATAAGGAGAGGAATAGACCAGAGAAAAAGAAAAATAATCCAGGCAATGATGAATGCCCCTCCTCCTTGCGTGGCGACGATGCGGGGAAAGCGCCAAATGTTTCCTGTCCCTACAGCCATTCCCAGGCCGGCAAAAATAATTCCCCATCGGGAAGTGAACAGTTCTTTTCCTTTCATCATTGCCAGTTTATTGTTGTCCTTCATCAGAGTCAATGACTAAGAAAGGGTGGAAGCCATTTTTTTCAGGAACTTTTTTTGCTAAAGCAAGTAACTTTCCATCTCCGTTAAACATTCTGAAAATTTTTTCTTTTTCGCTCAAGTTGCCTGATGAGAAGAACTCTCCCTGAATCACTTTTATTATGTTTTCAGCGAAAACAATATTGCCATTCTTTGCCAAGGCAGAACCTCTATCTTGAAGGATAACCTTAGGAAATTCAGGCAAAAGAAATTCTAATGGAATGAGAAATTTCTTAATCTTTCCTTCTTGAGAGAGTTGGTTTATTTTTTCTATGGGAAAACTTTCCTTAAGTTGGAAATTTCCGACTTGTGTTCTGAGAAGTTCATAAAGATGTGCTCCACATCCAATGATTTGACCTAGATCATGGGCGAGAGATCGAACATAGGTTCCAGATGAACATTTTATTTCACATTCTATGAATGGGGGATTGTAGTTTATCAACCGGAAATAATGGATGAATAACTGAGAAGGCCTTAATTCGAATTCTTTTCCTCCTCTGGCCAGCTTGTATAGGGGTTTGCCTTTATATTTTTTTGCTGAGTATGGGGGAGGAACCTGTTGTATCCTTCCCTCAAATTTTTTCATAGCATTAGCGAGGTTGTCTTTTTCGGGATATTTCTTACTTTCTGAAGAGATTGGTTTCCCTGTGGAGTCATATGTATCGGTGGAGAAGCCTAATCTTATCCCGCCCTTGTAAACTTTATCTGTTTTGGAAAAATAGGGAAAAAGTTTTGTGGCTTTTCCCACAGCAATCAAGATCAAACCTGTAGCGAGTGGATCAAGAGTACCGTAGTGCCCTACTTTTTTTGTGTTTAAAATATTTCTTATTTTAACAACGACATCATGAGATGTTATATTTTGAGGTTTATGTACAAGAATTACTCCGTCCATGAATAATCCAGGCTAGTTGGATTTGTTAGAATTTTGTTTATCTGTTTTTTTGGATTTTTTCTGTTTGTTCAAGAGGAATTCGACTTTTTCTGGAATTTCACTTATCAGATTTTGATATGGACCAGTCACTGTAAAACCTGCGGCGTGAAGATGACCGCCCCCTCCAAAATGCTCAGCAACAAAAGCTGCATTGGCCGTTCCTTTCGACCTCAGACTGACCCTGAAAGTATTTTTCTTTATTTCTTTAAAAAAGAGAACCATATCTAGGCCTTTGATGGAACGAGCCAGTGTGGTGATATCTTCAGTATCTATTTCTTTGAAGTTAAGCGAATCTAAGTGTTTTTTAAACATGGTGATGTTGGCAATGTTTCCCTTTTTATTCATCTGCAAGGTAGAAATCACCTGGCCTAAAAGCTTAATTTTCTCAGGAGAATTATTGTTGAACAGAAACTCAGCCATTTTAATTGAGCTTGCACCATGTTTGATCAGTTTATGACAGACTTCGAAACATTTTGCTGAAGTATTAGAAAACTGGAACGAACCTGTATCTGAGACAATTCCACAGTAGAGATGATTGGCTATCTGCGGTGTAAATTGTATCTTTAATTTTTCCCCCAGGGAATAAATCATTTCAGCTACTGCAGATGCTTCGGGATCGACCCAATTTATATCTGCATAATAGTCATTAGAATAGTGATGATCTATATTGATTTTAAAAGAATCGTTTATGTTCTTATGGCCTGAGCGAGAGACATTGGCGCATTCGAGTAGAATGACTAAATCATAGTTTTGAGGTGAGATCTGGCCTATCTTGATCTTCTCTATATCTGAGAGGTGATTGAGTGGGAAGGGTGTATTATCCTTGTTTATGATGTCGACTTCTTTTCCCAAAAGTTCTCCCATGAAGGATAAGGCAAGGCTTGTACATATGGAATCACCATCCGGCCTCAGATGAGAGGCAATGGCTATCCGCTTGCTTTCAAGTATTTTTTTGCTGACTAAGCTCTGGGGGTCATTTTTCATTTTTTTTTATGGATTCGATGAGTTTATCAATTTTCGTTTCATAATCAGGACCAGGGTCATAAGAAAAAAATAGCATAGGATTATACTTTAATTTGACTTTGGAGGCAATAGATTTTCTCAGGTATCCTGTTTTTCCTTGTAAGAGGTCTAGCACTGTTTCTTTTTCCTTACAACCGATAGTACTCAGATAGACATGGGCTGTTTTCAGGTCAGGAGTCATTTCTATCCTTGTCACGGTAATCAATCCAGATGTTGAATCTTGTATGCCTTCGATGAGAAGGCGACTGAGTTCCTCTTTTATTAGGCTGGCTACCTTTTTCTGTCTTAAAGTTGTATTCATTTAATCTGAATTATTCATAAAAACTGCCGATACCTTCATTTGTCTTCAATAATATTCTATTTGATGATCAATAATTTGTCCGTCTATGTTTTCCTCCGCATCTGCTAGTATCTTGTTGAAGAGGCTTTCCATGATCCTTTTCTGGTTGTTAAGAGTCACCATGCCGATTTTTGTTCTTTGCCATTTGTCCTGAAAATCCAACTCTGCAAAAGCCACATTGTATTTTTTCTTCAAACGATTTTTCAGGCTATATAGTCTCTTTCTCTTGTCCTTTAAGGAGTGAGAATAGGGAAGGTATATCTCTAAAGATAAAAATCCGATTATCATTGAAGAAACAAGAAGCCTGGTTTCACTACGGGCTTACTTTTTCGATTATATATGCCTCTAATAGGTCACCCTCTTGGATTTCCTTAAATTTTTCAAGGCGAATACCACATTCATAACCCTTGACGACTTCATTAACATTTTCTTTAATATGTTTTAGCGAGGTAATTTTACCTTTATGGATGACCTCTTCGTTTCTAATGACTTTAATTTCTGAATTTCGAGTTATTTTTCCATCGGTAACATAACAGCCGGCAATGACTCCCACCTTCGAAACCTTGAAAATTTTTCTTATTTCAACCTTTCCTAGATATGTTTCTTTTATCGTGGGTTCTAACATGCCGGATATGGCTTTTTTAATATCTTCAATTAATTCATAGATAATATTGTATAATCTGATTTCTACATCTTCTTTTTTGGCCAAGTCCAGAATTTTTTGGTTTGGTTTAATATTGTAGCCAATGATGACTGCATTTGATGCAGAGGCAAGAAGAACATCTGATTCAAAAATATTCCCAGTAGCCGAATGGACTATTTTTATTTTGACTTTTTCACTGGCTAAGTTGGGTAGGATATCTACAAGAACCTCGATTGAACCATGGACATCGGCCTTTATGATGAGGGGAAGTTCTTTGGCTTCTCCTTTCTCGATTTTTTTGAAAAGTTCATCCAGGGTGACATGCTCAGGTCTTAGAGGCTCTTCTTTTTTAATCTGAGAAAGCCTGTGTTCAACGATTCTCTTTGCCATATCTATATTTGACATAACTTGAAAATAATCTCCAGCTCTAGGGACCGCAGAGAAACCAAGGATTTCTACAGGCATAGAGGATTCTGCCTTTTTCACTGCTTTTCCTTTTTCATCAAAAAGAGCCCTGGCCTTTCCGTAGCAGACCCCGGATAAAAAGGCTTCTCCCTGGCTGAGTGTGCCGTGTTGAATGATGACAGTGGCTACAGCACCCTTCTTTGCATCCAAACGAGCTTCCAGCACAACTCCCTGAGCTTTTATTGTTGGATTTGACTTAATTTCAATGACATCGCATAAAAGAAGTATCATCTCAAGGAGCTCATCAAGGTTTGTTTTTTCCTTTGCTGAAACTTCTACGCTGATAACATCTCCTCCCCAATCTTCTACAGTGATCCCTTCTTTTGACAACTGCTGTTTGACTTTATCGGTATCAGCTTCTTTCCTGTCGATTTTGTTTATCGCAACGATGATGGGAACGTTTGCATCTTTAGCATGGCTGATTGCTTCTCTTGTTTGCGGCATTACGCCGTCATCTGCAGCCACAACCAGAACGACAATATCAGTTAATTTTGCTCCCCTCGCTCTCAAACGGGTGAAGGCTTCATGTCCGGGAGTATCAATGAAAATTATCGGACGATTATCATGAATGACTTGATAGGCTCCGATGTGCTGGGTGATTCCTCCGGATTCTTTGCCGACTAAATTGGATTGCCTGATAGCATCCAGGAGAGTGGTTTTTCCATGATCGACATGACCCATTATTGTGACTATGGGAGGCCTACTAGTCATATCTTCTGGATGGCTCTCTGCATGGGTTTGCAATTCTTTCTCTACGGAGACCAATTCTATCTTAAGGCTATATTCTTCAGAAACCGCTTGTGCCGTGGATTCGTTGATGATGTCGTTTACACTTAAGCTGAATCCCTTTATTAGGAGCTTTTCGATGATGTCTTTAGCCTTGATCCCTACTTTTTCAGAGAGTTCTTTTAATGTCAGCCCCTCTCTCAATATGATTTTTTTTGGAGAAGGTGCTTCGGTTTTAGTTTTCGATTTGATTGTTTTTTTCTTTTTTTCACTTTCCATGATTTTCGTTTCTCTAAATTCAGTTCATATGGTTTTATTCTTGCTTGATCTCTATTCTCCAGCCCACAAGTTTGGAAGCAAGCTTGACATTGATTCCCTTTTTTCCAATAGCAAGGGAGAGCTGGTCCTTCGGAACAATAGCCTGCATGATTTTTTCTTTATTATTGAGGATAAAGACTTTTCCGACTTTTGCGGGGCTAAGGGCAAACTTGGCATACATGATAGTGTTATCAGACCATTCTATGATATCGATTTTTTCACCCTGCAGTTCATTGCTGATGGCCAAAATTCTATTTCCTCTCACTCCGATACAGGCTCCTATTGGGTCAATATCTTTTTCTTTTGAAAAAACTGCAACTTTTGCTCTTTCCCCGGGTTGGCGGACGATTTCTTTTATTTCAATATTTCCATCTGCAATTTCTGGAGTTTCTAATTCCAAGAGTTTTCCCAGGAATCTTGGATCGGTCCTGGAGACAACAATTTGAGGCCCTTTATCATCTTTGAGGACCGCAATGATTAAAGCCTTGACCCTATCTCCTCTCTTGAACTCTTCATTCGGAAGCATTTCTTGGTAGGGGAAAAAAACATCAGTTTTATTCACTTCAAGGATCATATTTTTATTCGATTCGAATATTCTTAAAACACCGGTCACGATTTCTCCTAGCCGGGGAGCGAAGAGGTTGTACGTTTTTTCTAGCTCTGCATCTCTTACTTTTTGAAAAATGACCTTTTTAGCTGCCTTGGCTGCAATACGGCCCAAAGTATCTGAAGGGAGGTCGATCTCAATAGGATTTCCGATTTCTGCTGAATCAGTAATTTCTTTTGCATCTTCAACGGAAATTTCAGTCGATGGGTTTTTCATCTCTTTACTGACTTTCTTGACCGTGTATACTCTTAATTCACCTTTTTCTGGTACAAATGAGACGTTTATTTTTTCATTATGGGTGAAGTACTTGGAAGAGGCAACTTGAAGAGATTCCTTGATGGCATTGACTATGACGTCTGTTTCCACGCCTCGTTCTTTGCTGAGCTGGAGGATAGTATTCCACACGTTTACCTTCATCTTTTTGCCTCAATTGTAGTTACGAGGAATTTAAAGAGGCGAGAAGTATAACTGAAATAGGAAAGAATATCAAATGGAAGCTCAGGAAAGCCCAGGCTCAGTACCCCTGTTACATAATGAGGGGGGCGAAGACGAGGCTTACAACGGCCATCAGCTTGATCAGAATATTCATGGAAGGACCGGCAGTATCCTTCAGGGGATCACCGACGGTGTCTCCGATGACTGAGGCGGCGTGGACTTCTGTCCCCTTGCCTCCAAGATTTCCTTCTTCAATCCATTTCTTGGCGTTATCCCAGGCGGCGCCTGCATTGGCCATGAATATTCCCAGCAGAACCCCGGTTGCTGTGGCTCCTGCCAGGAATCCACCCAGAGACTCAGGACCAATAAAAAAGCCAACCAGAAGAGGAGATATAACGGCCAGGAGACCGGGTAGAATCATTTCTGTCAAAGCGCCTCTGGTCACAATATCAATGCATCGATCAGAATCGGGCCTGACTTTTCCCTCCATCAGCCCTTTTATTTCTTTAAATTGCCTTCTTATCTCGATGACCATTTTGTCCGCTGTTTTTCCAACCGCTTTTAGAGTCAGAGAAGCGATAACAAAGGGCATGAGAGCGCCGATAAGCAGCCCTACGACTGTTTCAACTTTGGTAAGAGAGATGGATTGTAGATTCGTAGCCTTCTGGTAGGCAGCGAAAAGAGCTAAAGCTGTTAAAGCGGCTGATCCTATCGCAAATCCTTTGCCGATGGCTGCTGTCGTGTTTCCTAAGGCATCGAGTTTATCCGTAATTTTTCTGATGTTCGGGCCAGCTTTGGACATTTCCGCAATTCCTCCTGCGTTATCCGCAATGGGTCCATAAGAATCCGTGGACATGACGATACCGATAGTTGCCAGCATGCCAACGGCTGATATGGCAATACCATATAGTCCGGATAATCTAAAGGAGATGAATATTGTCGCTCCAATTGTTAAAAGAGGAAGAATTGTGCTCTGGAAGCCAACGGCCAGGCCTGTGATAATGGTTGGAGCACTTCCGGTTTGAGCAGTCTTTGCTATTTTTTTGATGGGAGGGCCTGAAGTAAAATACTCGCTTTCGAGTCCGATCAGAACTCCCGCAATCATCCCGATCAAAACTGACCAGAAGATGTTTAAATAACCTTCTACGTTGCCTAGAAGTGTCTTTATGGAAAAAAAGGCTCCTGCTAGAAACAGAAGGCTGCTAATATAATAGGAATTTCTCAAAGCGGATTGAGGATTTATATTCTTTAAGAAATGGATTGAAAAAACACCGATTATAGAGCTTATGAGGCCAACGACTATTAAAAGGAGCGGAAGGGACATATAATTCAAATTCGGGCTCAAGGTAGAACCGATGGCTATGGAAGCAATAACAGAACCGACATAGGACTCGAAGAGGTCAGCCCCCATGCCCGCAGTATCTCCAACATTATCTCCGACATTGTCTGCAATGACTCCCGGATTGCGTGGGTCGTCTTCAGGTATGCCCGCCTCGATTTTTCCTACAAGGTCAGCGCCAACATCAGCACTTTTGGTGAATATTCCGCCTCCCAATCGGGCAAAAAGGGCAACCGAGCTTGCTCCCATGGCAAAACCGGTGATAATTTCAGAATTTTTAGTAAAAAAATAGAAAAGGCCGATTCCAACCACACCCAGAGATGCTACAGTTATTCCCATCACAGCGCCGCCCTGGAAGGCAATGGTTAAAGCTAGGGGAGTTCCACCTTCTATAGCACCTTGTGTCGATCTTACAGATGCACGCGTTGAGCTTTTCATCCCAATAAAACCTGCAAGCATTGAACAACTCGCTCCAGATAAAAAAGCCAGGCTGGTATAAATCGAGAAAAGCTTCCAGAGAATCATGAAAAGAACAATGACGAATATCGAAATAAAGCTGTATTCTCTTTTTAAAAAGATCATTGCACCCGAATGAATTGCCTCGGCTATTTGGTTCATAATTTCGTTTCCCTTAGGATATCTTTTGACAAGAAAGTAAAGGAAAAGCGCGAAGAAAAGTCCCAAAAAGCCAATAATGAATGAAAATGGTATCAAATTGAGTAATGCCATGTGTCTATTCCTGTAAAGAATTTTAGAGGAGATTAGCATAAAATAGTTTAAATTGCAATCAGTTATCACGGAAATAGGAATGCTTCAGAAATAAAATCAGAGCTTCAATTTCGCGCATTTCATCATGGAGTCTGGAGATAGTTGACGCAGAGGCTATATTTATTATATCGTTTATCTTAAATCATAAGATAATTGATGGAAACAATAGGAGTGAAGAAGAACAAAGAAGGGGAAATCTGGGCAATCGGTGGTGGTAAAGGAGGAACAGGAAAGACTTTTATTACCAGCAGTATGGGTACTTATCTTGCTGGAAAGGGAAAGAGGATAGTTTTAATAGACGTTGATATCGGCGGAGCAAACCTACATTCATTCCTTGGCATCAGCAGACCAAAGAAATCTTTATCGTTTTTTTTTGAAAAGGGAGTACCTCTAAGCAAGCTTGCCTTGAAGACAGGCATAGGAGACATGTACCTGATAAGCGGCGATATCCATTCCCTTGCTTCCGATAGCATTAAATTCACTCAAAAGCTCAAGTTATTCAGGCATATTTTAAAATTAAACAAGCAATATGTGCTCATTGACCTGGGTGGCGGAAGTCATAAAAACACTATTGACACGTTTCTTATAGCCGACAAGATGATTGTTGTTCTTGAACCGGAAATAATTGCTATAGAGAATATGTATCATTTTATAAAAAATTCATTATTCAGAAAATTAAAGATGTCACTAAGGTCCTATGGTTTTAAAGAAATTGTCGAATACATGTGGGAAAGCAGGGAAAAATACAAAATAAACAATCTGAATGAACTCATTGAATGTCTCAAGAATAGCTTTTCACACATTGGGGATATTCTTGATAAAGAACTTTCAGACTTCAAGATTTATCTCATTTTAAACAAAGTAAGAAGTAGCCAAGATATCATTATTGGATCTTCTATTAAGAGTATCTTCATGAAGTATTTAGGTGTAGAGGCACAATTTGTTGGATACCTCGAGTATGATAATACTATCTGGAGGTCTATCCGTGAAAGAAAGCCTTTTATGATGAATTATGGTACATCTCGCAGTGCTAAAGAAATAGGAACATTTACAGAAAACATACTGCAGGGAAGGGAAATAAAACACTCCAGAAGTTGAGCATGCTTAGAAAAGAATATAAAAAGTATTTTGATGTCCTTGAAATTAGTCCTGATGCATCATTATCACAGATAAAGAGCGCATACCTGATGTTAAAAAGATTGTATTCGGCTGAATCTGTCGTTATGTCTCCTATTGCGGATGAGTTCCCCTATAAGAGGAGGCAGCAGATCCTGAAGCAAATTGAAGAGGCCTACACGGCACTGACATCCCTCTTGTATCATGCACAAAACAAATCATCTTATCGTGGAGAGTCATTAACTTCAAAAGGTGGACCTGAAGATAAAAAGGAAACGAGTACACCATTCAGCGGGTCTGTATTGAGGCAGATAAGAAAAGAGCGAGGGATAGGATTGTATGAAGTTGCACTCGATACCAAGATACGTGTGGAAATTCTTGAAAACATAGAACTTGAGAGATTTGAGGTCCTTCCTCAAGAGGTTTATCTTAAAGGTCACATAAGTGTTTATGCGAATTATCTGTTACTTGATCCGAAGAAGGCCGCCGATGATTACATTAAGAAGTATAGAGAGTGGAAGAGTAAAATCGAGGTGGGGTGAATACGGATTATTCTCTCTATTCATTTTGTTGATTATAACCTTTACTCAGAAGAAGTCACATCCAGGGTAGACTTGAGTTCAAGAATGGAATCCTCAGGAAGATTGATAAACTCAAGCCCCACATCGTAGAGGGCATCGGAACCTGGCGGAAGCACCTTTATCCACGCAACACGTACAGAGGCTGCCACAGACTTTCCACTAGGAAGAAGTAATTCGATTTCCAGTGATTGTTCTTCTTTAAGGGGGTTGTTACTGTAGATCCGCACACCTCCGAGACTTATGTTGGAAGCTTGGCGACTGATTCCGAAAGTCCGGGCAGGATGGTAGTAGACCGGATTATTAAAACGAGGGAAGCGCCTTTTGTCGAATTTTGATTCTTGTGATGCAGCCACTATTTTAGCAATCTTGATAAGTGAGTTATTCTTACTCAGATGGAGAAAGTTTAGGACGTAGACCTTTTTATGTCAATAGAAAAATGCTAAAAGTCGTGCTTTATGACAAAAACGAAGTGTCCCTATTAAGGAGCGATTTCTCCGATGAGGCTGTAAGGGCCGCATGATGTGATGCGAATATCAACGAATTGTCCGATGACATCTTTTTTTGATTTGAAGTTTATGACCTGATTTCCTTCGTTCCGGCCAGCGTAGATTAAAGAATCTTTTTTACTCTTTCCCAGGCATAGGACTTTGATCACACTATTGATGAGTGATCTATTGTGGTCCAGTTGTATGTTCCTTTGAAACGCTTGAAGTTCTATGAGTCTTCTTCTTTTTTCCTTAAATGGAATGGCATTTTTTTCGCGGGAGGCTTTTGTATGCGAGCGGGGAGAATAACGAAAGGAAAAGATATTGGCATACCCTACATCTTTTAACACGCTCAATGTTTCCTGGAATTCTCCTTCAGTCTCCCCGGGAAAACCAACTATGATATCAGTACTGAGGCACATATCCGGCATCAGCTTACGGATGAAAACTATTTTTTCAAGATATTCTTCTTTGGTGTATCCTCTGTTCATCCTTTTGAGTACTGATGAGGAACCAGATTGAATGGGGAGGTGAAGTTGATGGCAGGCTTTTTCCGCTTCTTTCATGGCTATTGCTATATTTTGAGTGAAGTTTTTTGGATGAGAACTGATAAAACGAATCCATTCAATTCCCTCGATTCGATTGACTTCCTTTAACAGGGACGGAAATTCTTTTCCAGTCTCGGGATCTTTGTATGAATTGACATTTTGGCCTAAAAGCTGGATTTCTTTATATCCCTTTTTGGCCAGGTCTTTAACTTCCTGGATGATATTTTGTTTAGGCCTGCATTTTTCTCTTCCTCGTGTATAAGGAACAACACAGTATGAACAAAAATTGTTACAGCCTTCCATGATCGTGACATAAGCACTGATGCGGTTTTCTCGATAGGTCAGGTTTTGTGGAATTTCATGCCACTTTTGGTTCCACTTTGTAGAGATAAATTTATCTCCGTGATGGCATTGAATGATCTCGGGAATGAGATGATAATTATCAGGTCCCAAAACGAAATCGATTATTGGTTTTTTCTCAAGAAGCTGGGACTGATAGAGCTGAGCTACACAGCCGACTGCACCAATAGTGATATTTTTTCTTTTTTTGAGTGAGTCGAGCCGTCCCAGGTAGGAGAAAAACTTTTCTTCAGATTTTTCCCTTACAGCGCAGGTGTTTATGATAACAAGATCGCTTTCATCCAGAGAATCAGAGGTCTGAGCTCCCTCAGCTTGCAGGATTCCCGATAAACGTTCTGAATCATTTTCGTTCATCTGGCAGCCAAACGTATGGATGTAAAACTTTAAGCTTTTTAAACTCTGACTGCCTTTTTCCATTGAGACTTAAAGCCTCCGTTATAAGATTATAGATCTAACCTGAATTATTCAGGCTAATAGAATCTTCTTCATTTTTCCAGAATATGTTCGAGCATTTCTCTCGCGTTTTTAAGTGTGGTCTCTGTGATACGGCTTCCGGCCAAAAGCCGTGCAATTTCTCTCACTCTTTCTTCAAACGATAGCTTTTTGACCGTGGTATAGGTTCGCTCCCTGTTGACTTTTTTATCGATTTTGTAATGGTAGCTGGCAAAAGAGGCTATTTGAGGGAGGTGGGTTATACAGATGATCTGGTGCCTTGTTGATAATTTTTTGAGTTTTTGAGCGACGAACTCTGCAGTCTTTCCGCCAATCCCCGAGTCTATTTCATCAAAGATTAGAGTTTTAAATTTTTTTGTTTCTTTTCCAAGAGTTTTCAGAGCAAGCATGATCCGGGAGAGCTCCCCGCCGGAAGCAATCTTCCTTAAGGGCCTTAACTCCTCTCCAGGATTAGGACTCATAAGGAATTCTATATCTTCTGTGCCATTCTCTTTTACCGTTTCCATTGTGTCCGGACTGAGAGGAGAAATATCGATTTTAATCTTGAACCGTGCTTTCATCATCCCGAGGATGCTGATTTCTTTTTCCACCTGTTTTTCAAGTTTGCTGGCGCTTTTTATTCTTAAAGAAGATAATTTTGCTGCGTATGTTTTGTATCCTTTGAATTTCGTTTCGATCTCTGTGTCCAATTCAGTCAGTTTTTCTTGACTGGTGCTTAGATTCTGGTACTCTTTTTTGGCTTTTTCCAGGTAAGAGAGTATCTCGTCGATGCTGCTTCCGTACTTTCTTTTTAGTTTTTCTATCTGACTCAAACGATCCTCAAGGTCTTCCAATTTTTCAGGAGCTGCCGATTGTCTCTCCTTGAATTTAATGAGGAAGTCGGAAAACTCTCTGATGGTTATGGAAAATTGATTGATGGCATCCCCGGTCTCCTTAAATGTATTATCAAAATCCGAAAGGTTGCTCACCATATTCTGGAGTTGAGCTAAAAGTGCCGAGATTGAGTTTTCCTGAGTGTAAGAGATGTTCAGAGCTTTTTCTATCAGAGAATCGATTTTTTCAGCATTTTTAAGGATTTTCCTCTCCTTATGCAGGTCTGCTTCTTCTCCGGGCCTGAGATTTGCCTTTTCGATCTCTTTTATCTGAAAGTCAAGAAAATCAAGACGCTGTTCTCTTTCTCTTTCCTTAGCCTCGAGGCCCTTTTTTTCTCTAATGAGCTTTTTGAGTTCTTTTGCTCTAAGGGATACCTCTTTTTTTGTGGATGAAGCACTGGCATATTCGTCGAGATAATTCAATTGATACTTCAGATTGAGAAGGAACACATGGTCATTCTGACCATAAATATCAACCAGCTCTCCAATTATTTCTTTGAGTTTTTTAATCGGAACCAGGATTCCGTTCATGTATCCCTTTCCAGCCCCTTGCACGGAGATTTTTCTTTGGACGAGCAATTCATTTTCTGAGCCGGGGAAAAGTCTTTTAAGATCATCTCTGGTTTGATGAAAAGGAAAGATAGCCTCCACTGATGTTTCTTTTTTCCCGGTTCGGATCATCTCTGGAGATCCCTTTTCTCCCAAAGCCAGCCTTATTCCATCGATGAGGATGGATTTTCCTGCGCCGGTTTCCCCAGTAAGAATGGTAAATCCTTCCTCGATCTCGAGTTCTATGTCTTCAATGGTGGCTAAATTTTTGATACGGAGAGACTTGATCATTTAAAGAATTCTTTACTACTTTTTTGACAAGGAGAGTATTATGGGCACCAGTGCCTTTTCCATGTTCAAGCGGCCGTAGCCGACATAATCGTCCTTGCCAGGATAGATCGATGAGTTTATATCGTCGGCTGAATAGCGGATGACGCTCATGATCTCTGCGGCCGTAAGATGGGGTTTTAAGCTTTTTATCAGTGCTGCAAGACCGGCAACATGGGGAGTTGCCATCGATGTCCCTGAGGCCCAGCCATAGGGAAGCTGGCCTGGAGAAACAAGATCCACTGGATAACAGCTTAATATATTCTCTCCAGGTGCGGCAATATCCACTTCAGGGCCAAAATTAGACCAATCGACTCTGTTATCATCCTGGTCTGTTGCTGCCACGGCAAGGCAGTAGTCATCATACGCTGCAGGGTAAATGACAGCACCGTCCTCATTTCCAGTAGAAGCGACGATAACTACGTTTTTATCATAGGCATATTTCAAGGCTTCTTCTAATGCCGGATTATGATCTGGACCTCCAAAGCTCAGGTTGATCACGTCAGCTCCATTGTCTGCTGCATATCGTATTGCTTCAATAGATGTATCGTCGTAGATTATGGGGCCTTCGACAGGATCTATTTCGACCACCTTTAAGGGCATGATTTTGCAGTTCCAGGCTACACCGGCAATACCTTCCCTGTTATTGGTTTCAGCCCCTGCGATTCCGGCCACATGTGTTCCGTGCCAGAAATTGTATTCGGGTTCGGAGTCTCCATCGACAAAGTCATAGCCGTTTGGGCTAATCTTGTTTATCAAATCCGGATGCTCCAGGTCTATACCTGAATCGATAACAGCAATGATAACCGTCTCTTCTCCTTTTATTTCTTCCCAGCCTGCGGTGGCTTTGATGTCAGCCCTTTCTTTCCCCTGAGGGCTTCCTGGAGGTCCTGCGACCTGGCCAGAATTGTATAGAGCATACTGGTCATTAAAAAGAGTATCATTCGGAGTGATTGTAAGATATCTATAATAATTGGGAGAGGCATACTCCACGTCAGGATTTCGATTGAGCAGATAAAGCATCTCTTCCACGCTTGTGCCTTCCGGGATTTGAAGCTTATAAATGTCCAATCCCGGGATTCTTTTGAGTTTTTTGGTTTGATAGGCGGTAAAGGTGGCTTCTCTCATCTGTTCTGAAAGAATGGATTTGAATTTGACCAGAACCTGGTCTGGAGCATAATGGTTTCCTATGGAGCGAAAAGACCGAACGCCTTTTTTAACTGTGATCCTCTCATCCAATCGATAGGGAGAGTGCCTTTCTCTTCTGTCCTCTCTAAAATACTCAGAGTTTTCAAGCGGTTTTTTTACAGGTTTTCCGGAGAGGCCCGCTCTATATCCTTCCTCTTCGTTGTGCTTTGAGGGAGATTGCCTCAGATTTGACCGAACTTGATCCTGAATACCATTTTTCCTCTTTTGCCGGGAAATCTCAGCTTTGTTGAAAGGTTTGATCTGCTGGTAGAAAAAAGAAAGGATCGGATTTTCACCTTTTTGAACTCTTTGATATTTTAGGTTTGACGAAAAAAAGAAGAAAGGGATCATAAAAGATGCTAAGATTATTTTCTCTCTTTTCATCATATCCTCCAAAATCATTAGAAAGAAAGCAAGGCTTTAACTGAGAGGCTTAAATCGACTCCTCCTCTATAGGGCATAAAACTTGCTTCTGGATTTATGCTGAAAATTTCGGAAATTTCATAGATGCCTCCGAGAGAAGTGCAGAATGAGCTCTTTCCGTATATTTTCAGTTCTTCATGTCCTTCTAGTTCCTGAATGGTCTCGTCCATTGTAAACGTTCCCTGGAGTTTATTAAAACTTAAATAAAGATAAGGAGTGAGAGATTCAAATCCTTTATATGTGAATACGGGTCCGATGGATATTCTTGTCCATGTAGGGCTTCCTTGTGCTGTGCCCGGAACATTCAAGGATTCCTCTGGAATCTTCCATGTTTCTGAGCTTCCCAGATACCAGAAAAATTGACCAAGGACATCTATTTCCAATTCTTCACGGTTAACGATATTTTTTTTGATTTCTATTCCCAAAAGATACCCCTCAATACTTCTATCTCCTGGATCTAGAGTAAAAGGAAGTTTCATGAATTGTAATCCCTCATAATTGGAAAAGGAGTATCCGAATGAGGCACTTGCATACAGTCCTTCCTTGACTTCGAATTGTGTGCTGAATGTGAAAAAAAGAGATTTAAACTTGGAATTGTCGTTGTCATCACCCCAGCGTATTGTTCTTGATAAGTATTCTAATCCAATACCCAGCTTTATAGATTTACTCTGAATCAATGCTTCTCTTTCCTCTTGAGCCAAGGAAAAGCAGGGCAAAGCCAAAATCAATAGAATTAAAAAAATGTTGATTTTTTTCATATAGAACTCCACTGCGTTTACTGTAAACTCATTATTTCTTTTCTTTCATTTTTATTTCAATTTCTTTGAGTTTTTTCTGGGCTTTTTTAGCGAATTTGCTTTTGGGAAAATCAGATATCAATTTGATGAAATAAGGGCTGCTCTCTTGGAAGTTTTTCCCTTGAAAATAGGAATCTCCTAAGTAAAAATAGACTCTATCCATTTTTGAAAAATTTGGAAAATCAGTCATTATCTCTTTCAGTCGTTGTACTGCAGCTCCAAAGACATTCACTTTGTAATAATATTTTCCTATATGGAGATTATGTTCTGCCAACCTCTCTTCACAATCAAGTATCTTTTCACGGGCAGATTTTGCTGATTCACTGGTTGGGTATTTATTGATAACTGTTTTAAATTCTTTGAGGGCTAGCTTTGTTTTTGTCTGGTCCCTTCCTGGCCTTAAGATTTTTTTATAAAATGTCAGAGCGATTTGATTTTGTGCATGAGGTGCAGAAGGGCTGAAAGGAAAGAGGGTTATGAACTCCCTGTATTCAGAGGAAGCGAGTATCATACTCCCCTCATCTCCCTTTTGAAAGAAAGAGTCGGCAATAGCTAATTTCGCCCGTTGAGCATAAAAGCTTCTGGGAAAGGAGTCAATAACTTGTCTGAAATACAGGCGAGCTCTCTCTGGGTCCTTTTTGATATATTTTTCTCCCTGTTTGTACAGGTTTTCATCTGAGGAGAGTTCATCCGGTGAAATCTCTGTTTTCTTTCCCCCGCAGCCGATGTAGAGGATGATAAGGAGGAGAGAAACCGAAAGAGCGATTAGGCGCTTGTTCATTGTATTATTCCTTTTATAAATTTCTTATTTTTTAGGAAGAATAGAGTTCTTGAATCCAAGTCCATTCTTCTTTGAGTCCGTCAGATAGCTGGATTTGAGGCGAATAATTGAGCTCTTTGTGTGCCTTTTGGATATCAGCAAGAGTATGAGGGACATCTCCTCTCTGTTTTTCTTCCCGGTTTTTCTTTATTTTTTTTTGGCAGATACTCTCTAAAATTGGGAAAATTTCTTCCAATTTTTTTCGACTTCCCCCGCCAATATTATATATTTCTCCTGGCACTCCATTTTTAAGAGACGAAAAATTGGCTTCAATTATGTCATCGACATAAGTGAAGTCCCTGGTCTGTTTTCCGTCACCATAAACAGTGATCTGCTTATCTTCTGCAATAGCCTTGAAGAATTTATGAAAGGCCATGTCCGGCCGTTGTCCTGGACCGTAAACGGTGAAGAATCTCAGAGAGACCGTGGGAACATTGTAATTTTTAAAGTAAAGAAAACAGAGGTGTTCAGCCGCGAGTTTGCTAACTCCATAAGGGGAGAAAGGATAAAGAGAGCTGGTCTCGGACATGGGAAGTTCTGGGCAGAATCCATAGACAGAAGAAGAAGAGGCATAAATGAACTTTTTTATCCTGCTGTTTTTAGCTGCTTCTAATAATTTTTGAGTCGCTTCGATGTTGTTTTTTATGTATACAGAAAAATTCTCTCCCCAACTGGCCCTTACCCCGGCTTGGGCAGCATGATGAAAAACATAATCTGTTTTTAATAAGAGTTTTTTTAATTCCAGATCATTCAAATCGCTGCTTAATAATTTAAATTTGTTTTCTCTCATGAGCGGCTTGATATTTCTTTCTTTTATCCACTTAGGGTAGGAATCCGTAAAAGAGTCGATGCCGGTCACAGAGAATCCTTCCTTTATGAGTTTCCTGCAGAGATGCGATCCGATGAATCCTGCAGCGCCGGTTACTAAACACGTCATGGTTTCTCGATTGTTGAGGGATCAGTTGAGAGAAGGAAAGGGGCGATCTGAATCATTATTTGCTTACTTCGAGGGTGATCGGATTATTTTTTTGCAGGGGAAAACCAGGACGAGGGGTTTGATTGGTAATGATTCCAGGGATATTCAGATGAGGATAGTATTTCTGGCGTTTATCTGCTACATTGAAGCCCAATTCTTTTAACCTAACTATCATCGTCTCTGCTTCTTTTCCGATCAAATCGGGCATGAGATATTTTTCTTCTTCTCCTCCCTGACTGACAAGGAGACTCACATAAAAGTTCCTTCCAGCCTCTTCAAAAGCGGGGGGGTATTGAGCAATGATTTTACCGGCAGAATATTTTGTGTTATGAACATAAGATATTTTACCCTTTCTTAAACCTGCATCGCTGAGAGTTTGATTGATCGTCTCGTAATTCTTTCCTGTAAGTCGTGGAATAATGATCATCTCACTGCCTGCACTCACGATAACCTTCACTGCTTTAAAATATTTTACTTTTGAACCTGGAGCCGGATCTTGAAAAATGATTTTTCCCTGTTTCCACTGGTTGTCGAACTGTTCTCCTTTTTTGACAATGGACAATCTTTTCCTATCAAGCTCAGGTTTTGCCTCTTCAAGAGTTTTCCCTATGATTTTGGGGACAGTGGCTACTTCGCCTTTGAGGACCAGCTGGGAAGACACAATAGCACTCATAAAAAAGATTATGAAAAAAATAACAAAAAAAAGTAAGATATTGTAAATTTTTTTTGCAAGCATGGTTACTGTTTAAAAAAATGGGAACAGTTTATTAATACCATAGTTTCATAACCAAGTAAACGGAGGAAAAGTTACTTGTCCCTTTCAGGAGCACTGTCTTTTTTGTATAATGGTGGCTGAGAAAAGGAGAATAGGCGATGGATAAATATTCGGATTTTAGAAGCGATACGGTCACCCGACCTACTGAAAATATGAAAAAAGCGATGGCAGAGGCGGTGGTAGGAGATGATGTTTTGGGGGATGATCCTACTGTTCAGAAGCTGGAGTCTTTGGCCGCGAGTATGATGGATAAAGAAGCTGCTTTGTATGTTCCCTCTGGAACGATGGGAAATTCCATCGCCATAAAAGTCTGGACGAAAGAATTAGAAGAAGTCATCGTGGAAGAACGGGCTCATCTTTACAATATGGAATCGACTCACATGACATTTATATCACGAGTGACTCCCCGCCCTCTTTCTTCAAACCGGGGGGCAATGGACCCGGAGGAGGTTGAGAGAAATATCCGGAAGCCTTCCGTACATTTTCCTCGGACATCTCTTATCTGTGTAGAAAACACACATAATAACTTGAGTGGAGCGGTTGTCCCGATGGAGAATCTGAAGGCTATTCGGGAGATTGCTAACAGGCATGAGATAAAAATACATTTTGACGGGGCTCGCGTTTTTAACGCCAGCCATGTCTCTGGAATTCCTGTGAAAGAATATGCAGCGATCGGCGATTCCTTAATGTTTTGTCTATCCAAAGGTCTGTCCGCTCCTGTTGGCTCTGTATTGGTCGGAGACAGAGATTTTATCGATTATGCACGCCGCGTGAGAAAAGCGCTGGGCGGAGGAATGAGGCAGGTTGGAATTCTGGCTGCACCGGGAATTGTTGCTTTGACAGAAATGGTTGATAGGTTGAAAGAAGATCATGAAAGGGCAAAGAAATTAGCTTTAGCCATCACCGATCTGCCTGGAATTATCCTTAATCCTGACCACATTGAAACGAACATGATCATTTTTGATCTCAGCCATCCCAGCCTCACCATTCCTGATTTTTTAGCGAAGCTCGAAGAACGAAGAATATTGGCGCTGGCTACAAGGGGAGGAGTTCGTTTTGTTACTCACAAAGATATAGATGATGGTGACATAGATAGAGCGTACTCCGCCTTTCAAGATATCCTCACTTATTCATAAAAACTGCCGATACTAATATTTAATAGTCGTGATATCAGCACATTATCATGCTTTTTCAGTGGGTCAGGTAGTATCGCCTATTTTAAAGTTCCTTTTTTTCTATCGGCATTTTTTACCC
>JAGLWV010000049.1 GCA_023133225.1 Candidatus Aminicenantota bacterium
GACTCGTGAATAATCCAGGTTATTCTACTGTCCCTTTTTCTGTTATTTTGTGAAAAACAATGCTATAAAATATATATCACTCGATTTAAAAGAAATATTTCTACTCAAGTTAAGATTACGACTAAAATTCTAAAAATCCCTCAGTTTTTGACATTAGATTTTTCCTGTGCTATAAGTTTCTGCAGAAGCACACAATGATGATTTGGAATGAGTTGGACCATAAATTAGAAGCACAGGAATGCTTGCCACAACAAGGAATACATGCAGGCAGGAAAACAAATTCCTCACCACTTGCACGGCCCACAGCAGTCATATAAGCTTGAATGGCACAATCCCAAAGAGAAGGAAGAGAAAGTGAAAAAAATAGCTGTCGCAACATCTAAGGAAGGCGTCGGCAAAACTACCACTGCCATTAATCTCGGAGCCTGTCTTGCTCAAAAAGGAAAAAAGGTCTTGATTATTTATTGACTGTGACCCGCAAGGAAATGTGGGGGGCCATTTCAACGTTGCCTCAGAACACACCCTTTCGGATCTGCTTACTGAAGGTTTTAAGGACGTCATCATAGAGGTCCGGCTAGGCCTGGATATCATCACATCGGGACGAAAACGTCTGTACGACGTCCAGAGGGAACTAACCAAGGATGACTTTGGAATATTCAAGTTTGAGGAGCGTATTTCATTTATCAAAGATTTTGAATACGATTTTGTTTTTTGCGATTTCTCCCCAACCGACACCCTTATCAACAGAGCTGCCCTTATCTTTTGCGACAGCCTTTTGATCCCCATTAACATCGGAATAGATTCCATCGTGGGAGCTGATAGATATATTGAAGTGTCTAGGGACATAGCAAATAAGTTAAAAAAACCGATTGATATTTTCGGCGTCTTGATTAACCTGTATGAGAAGAATACAATTCTCTCGAGAGAAATTGAAAGTGTAGCTAGAGAAAAATGGGGGCCGAAAGTGTTCAAGGCGATGATTCGGAAAAACGTATCAATCGGAGAAGCCCGGATTAAAAATCAAACAATCTTCGAGTATGCTCCTCGATCTAACGGTTCGCAGGATTTCGAGACACTGACAGGGGAGATCCTTAATGCCAGGTAAAAAAATTGACCTGAGGGAAGCCATTCAAAGAGAAT
This sequence comes from Candidatus Aminicenantota bacterium, assembly GCA_023133225.1. Lineage (GTDB taxonomy): Bacteria > Acidobacteriota > Aminicenantia > Aminicenantales > Aminicenantaceae > JAGLWV01. Next base: position 1,141 of record JAGLWV010000049.1, read on the forward strand.
TCTCAGAGCCCAAAATAAAAAGTAAGTCAATCAAAGAAACAGTAGAAAAAGAAGAAGGACAGAAGGAAATTAATAGTGAACAACCTTTTGATATACGATTGAAGATAAAGTCGACTGATGAAATTATAAAATTGGATGTGAAAAATGTAGAATTAGGTATGACAGAGGATGAAGTCATTAAAGTTGCGGGAAAACCGAGTTTGACAGTTGAGTGGTACAGTGGAAATTTGAAATATAAATACGGAAATGTATGGGTTGTTTTCGAAAATGGATCAGTCACATGTTTAGTGCGTGCAAAACATTTTGAAAAATATTGGAGTAGACACGACTATCAGGATCGGAATCCAACGGCCTTAATCAAATAACCTGTATTATTCACAAGTCGAGATTGCTGTAGCGGCGAGGCCGCAGCCGAATAAATACGTTGCGTTGACATGCATTTTTTTCCCCTTCTTTTCTGATTAACTTCATATTTTTCATATGATATAAACTTTTTAGCAGCGAATTGAAAAAATATGTTCACATCCATAAACAGCCAGAAATGTTATCGGCGGAGAAATTTTTGAAGAGCAAAACGCTGCCTGTAAGTAAGAGCAGAATGAAAAATAAACTCCTAATCCTAAGACATGGTTTGGGAAATCCTTGTAAAGGAGGGGCATGAGATGAAGCTGAAAAGACAAAGAGTGGACAAAAGCCATAGAACGGATACGACGACAATCCTGGAAGGAATTACCGTAGTAGGAGATATTAAAGGTTCCCATAACCTTCTTCTGAACGGCAGATTCGAAGGGACGATCGATCTCACAGCACAATTTTTAGTGGGTAAGACAGGAAAGTTCAAGGGCGAGGTAAAAGCAAAGTATGTGATTATCGAAGGCGAGATCGAGGGAAAAGTGATGGCTAATGAAAAGGTGGAGTTACGCGACACCGGGAAATACAAGGGAGAAATCTTGGCTCCTTCGGTCATGATTTCCGACAATGCCTTCTTCGATGGCGTTGGCAAGATGCTGAAGGAGGGATTGGAAAGGCCGGATATACCCCTGTCTAAAAGTGCTCCACCCTCTAAGGAAGAAAAATCAAAAGAATTTCAGTCAGGCTAAACCCATTCAGAGCAAAAATGCCCGGAACCTCATCCCGGCCGTGTTGCTGTGACCTGTGACGGGTACAGCCAGGTGTAATTTCAACCGATATCCCAATTGTGAGATCGCCACGTCGCTGTGCTCCTCACAATGACTTTTCCACATTCTTGACTGCGTCTGCAAATATCTCGGTGCCTTTCTTTGCCAATTCCTCAGTGAGGACAAGCGGAGGAAGGAACCGGGCGACATTCGAATAATGCCCCCCAATTTCAATCAAAAGCCCATGACGGTGGCAAAAAGTCCTTACTTTCCTTGCCAGTTCTGGGGCAGGTTCCTTTGAAACCTTGTCTCTGACGAGCTCTATACCTAGCATCAAGCCTTTTCCACGGGCTTCTCCTACTATGTTCGAGTCCCTTTCTATCTCCTTAAGCCAGGAAAGCATTAAATTACCCAGAGTAAGGGTGTGTTCGGCAAGATTATTCTTGATCATAAAATTTAAGGCCACACGTCCGGCCGCATAAGCGAGCACATTTCCGCGAAAGGTTCCGATGTGTTTTCCTTCAGGCCATGTATCCAAGTTATCCCTGTAGGCAATACAGGAAATTGGGAAGCCTGCACCGCCAAGAGCCTTGCTCAAAGTTATTATATCGGGAATAACGCCGAAATGTTCGAACGCAAACATCTTTCCTGTCCGGCAGAATCCAGCTTGAATCTCGTCTACAATCATCAGAATATCGTATCTATTGCAGATTTCCTTAATCCTGGAAACAAATGGATCCGGAGGGACGATTGAACCTCCCTCCCCTTGGATCGCCTCAATGATCACTGCAGCGGGTTTCCCAACTCCTGAATGAGGGTCTTCGAGTATATGATCGAGATATTGAGCACAATCTAAATCGCATGTTTCTGGTTTTCTTCCGAATGCACAGCGGTAGCAGTAGGCGTAGGGGACGAAATGAACCTCAGGAATGAGTGGAAGAAAATCCTCCTTAAAGCTCAAACCGCTTGAGAGCGAAAGAGCTCCTGCGCTCATTCCATGGTAGGAGCCCTCAAAAGCAATCATCGGATAGCGGCCTTTATTATACTTTGCCAGCTTTACAGCTGCCTCCACTGCATCCGATCCAGTGGGGCCACCGAAAAATATTTTGTTCAATGCCCCAGGGAGAAGAGATAAAAGAGTATCAACCATAACTTTTCGTGCCGGGTTAGGAATGTCAAGCGAATGAGTTAACTCGCCGAGCTGTCTTGATGCAGCCTCGATCACTTCCGGATTAGAATGCCCGACATTCATCACTCCGGCTCCACCAAAAAAATCAATGTATATATTGCCGTCCACATCTTTCACTGTAGCCCCTTTGGCCTGGCTAATAGCCATAGGCATTCCCCTGGGGTATGAGACAGCCGAGCCCTCATGGGCAAATTGATAATCGAGATACTCTTTTGATTTTGGTCCCGGGGGAACTGTCTTGATGAGTGGCGCACCTGAGAAAGAAAGATTTCGGAAATTCATCACGGGCCTCCTAGCAATTCTTTAAAATAGACGACAAAAAGAGGGGCAGGCTCTTTTTTGGGCACAGTATATCCTTTGAGTCAACGCTCTTTCCCAAAAACAAGGTGCCTCTCCCCCTTTTACCTAGCACGGCGTGGGCAAGATGTCAAACTGATTACTCTCTGAAAATGGTATACTTACAATCT
>JAGLWV010000005.1 GCA_023133225.1 Candidatus Aminicenantota bacterium
TGTCCAAAAAGATTTTATTCAGAAAAAAATAAGCCGGAGGCATGCGCGCGAAATTTATGGCGTCGTATTTTCTAGAACCGGGAAAATAGATCAACCTGCTACAAAGTTATTGAAGAAAAAAATAATGGAAGATAAAGATAAGTGAACCATGAATGCTGCAATCGATATTGGCGGAACCTTTACAGATATTATTTTATACGAAAAGAACGGCGGCATCTTTTGGTCGGCTAAAATCCCATCTAATCCAGACAATCCAGAAATTCCGTTTATAGAAGGATTGGTCCATATCTTGGAAAATTCAGGGAAAAATATTAAAGAAGTAGATACTCTGGCCCACGGAACGACTGTTGTTACGAATGCTTTGCTCGAAGGCAACCTTGCCAAAGTTGGACTGCTTGTTACAGAAGGATTCATAGATCTGCTGGAGATCGGACGGCAACAACGCCCCAGCCTTTACGATCTAACAAAAGACCGAAAGGCTCCCCTTGTACCCCGTTACTCCGTGAGGGAAATCAAGGAAAGGATTTCTTCTAATAAAAAAATTGTTCTCCCACTAAACAAAGAACATGCAACAGCACAAATCAAAGCACTCAAAAAACTAAATATAGAGGTATTGGCGATCAGCTTGCTTTTTTCTTTTCACAATCCTAAGCATGAAAAGTTGCTGGAAAAACTGGCGCAGAAATTATTCGATAAGAGGTATATTTTTCTTTCAAGCCAGGTTTCTCCCGAATTCCGGGAGTATGAGCGTACAAGTACAACAGTCATAGCTGCTGCTGTCGCTCCCAGAGTCGTAAACTATCTCAAAGCAATAAAAATAAAACTGAAAGATCAAGGATTGGAACAATTCAAATTTGGGATCATGCATTCAGGTGGCGGAACTTCAAGTACTTACGAAGCTGAGAAACGACCTCATACCTTGATCGAATCAGGACCGGCAGCAGGGCTTGTTGGGGCAGCCTATCTTGCCAAAACCCTTAACCTGGAAAAGGTTGTTGCCTTTGATATGGGAGGAACAACAGCGAAGGCAGGATTGATTTTAAAGGGAAAATTTCAATATTCTCCAGAATATGAAGTTTCAGGCGAATTCCACCATGGTGGTCGTCAGAGAGGAAGCGGGTATCCGGTTCGTACTCCCATGATCGATATGGTCGAATGCGGGGCAGGAGCCGGGAGTATAGCCTGGATCGACAGCGGCGGACACCTCAAAGTCGGCCCCCAAAGTGCAGGTGCTGTTCCAGGACCTGCCTGTTACGGCAAAGGCGGTAAAAATCCGACAGTAACTGACGCACATGTGATTCTCGGTCGACTATCTGCAGATGAGTTTTTGGGAGGACAGATGCCTCTACATGCCACAATTTCAGAGGAGGTCATAAAGCGAAACATCTGTATTCCTCTTAGCATGAGGTTAGAAGAAGCCGCTGCGGGAATTCTGGCAATCGCCAACGCCAGCATGCTTCGCCTGCTCCGTCTGATTTCCGTAACAAGGGGATATGATCCACGTAATTTTACCTTGATGGCTTACGGAGGGGCTGGACCGCTGCACGCCACGGAATTAGCTGAGTCGATGTCGATCAGCCGGATTATCATTCCCCTTATGCCCGGGCTTTTTTCTACACTGGGCCTGTTCTATGCAGATACGAATATGGATGTTGTGGAAACCGCTATGATATCTTTGACACGGATAGCCTCTCTCAATAGAATTCTCGCCAGACTAAATAAGCAGGCAGAAGCCTGGTTTAAAAAAAATAATGTTACCTCTAAGGAAAGAAAAATCTGTGTTTCTGCTGATCTGCGTTATCTCCGTCAAAATTATGAATTAAATCTTCTCTTCCCGGAATCAGCTCTCTCAAAAGATGAGACTCAACACATTCATGTAAGATTCCATGAAGCCCATGCCAAAACATATGGATTTAGTGCTCCCGGTGAGAATATAGAAGTAGTCAACTTGCGCTTAAGGGCTATAAAACTCCAACCTAAACCTGAAATGCCAAAATTGAATGTTACAGGAAGTATATTAGATGGTGATCGAGTTAGAACTAGGCCAGTTTGGCTCAATAATAAGAAATTTAAATGCCGAATTTACGAGCGTTCAATATTACCGGCAGGATTTAGCATTAATGGACCTGCTGTCATCCAGGAAAAAGAATCTACCACGTTGGTCGGACCTGATTGGAATCTTCAAGTTGACAAATTGGGAAATCTTCGCATGCGATGCCGGAAATGAAAGCTCAAAAATTTCTTATTTTAATCGATTATGAGCTATAGTCGATGGACAGTCCTATAATTTTAATTCTAAGATGTTGCGACCCTTGTCCTTCCCATCCAAGAAAGGTCTTCTAATTTTCCAAAATGCTCTTTGAAAATTCGGTAATACATTAATTCCTCTTTAGAATTAATTATCCAGCCATTTTTCATGTTGCGCTCATGTTTAAAATCATCATCTGTGATTTTATTATTAGCATAAGTTAACATAAGATCTTTAACACCAGCGCCTTTCCAGAATTTGACTTTCTTTCGATTCAATATTTTCTCTGGAAGTTCACCGTCCATGGCCACACGCAAAATCCATTTTTCTACATTCTCGTGAAGTTTCATTTCAGTTGGAATGCGCAAGGCATAATTCACAACGTCAGTATCGAGAAAACAAACATGCGCAACTGTTCCATATGCTGATGCACTGCGATCAACTCTCTGTAATGCTGTATTATGCAGGCGCTTCATTATATCAATTAATTCATCAGGCAGCTCTTCCTGCTCAAGATTCTTTAAGTAATGATATCCAGCAAAAAGTTCGTCTCCACCTTCTCCTGATAAAACCGCATCAACATATTCAGAAGTTCTTTCTGCAACCAGAAAATTCATAATGCTGGATCGCACAAGCAGTGCATCAAATGATTCCAGATGAAAAATAACATCAGGTAAAGCAGCAAGCAAGTCTGAGAATTCAACAACTACTTCATGATGTTCGGAACCAATAAAATTAGCTACTTCCCTGGCATACTCAAGATCAGGAGATCCATCCAATCCAGTAGCAAATGTATAAAGCTTGCGCACATACAGACTGGTTAGTGCAGCTAAAGTACTCGAATCTAAACCACCAGAAAGCCAGGAACCAATCCCTTCCTTTTGTTCGATCCGCTTCTCGATAGAACTTTTAATTAACTTCTTGAGCTCTCCAGCTATAAAATCAATTTTTTGATCTAACGGTTCTCTCTTTTTTAGCTGAAAATACATTTCCAGCCGCTCACCATCAGATTTACATCCGGGTGGAAGCGATTTGATCTCCGAGCAAATACTGATCAAGGCCTTCACTTCCGAGGCAAAACAAACTGCCCCCTCTTCGTTTTCACCATAATAAAGAGGGGCAATACCCAGGGGATCGCGCTTGAGAATTATCCCATCCTTATTGGCTTTGACCAGGGCTAAATGTCCAGCACCATAACCATCCGCAACTTCGTTTTTCTGTCTTATCTGTACAAGAGAATCTACCTGCGCATTGGCACATACAATACCGAGGGTGGCATTCTCCATTCCTCTAACTTCCTTCCCAGCATTGCCTCGATGCGATATTTTCCCCAGCATTTTTTTGACCGCAATCTGTTTCCCAGGCTGGTCAATCCCTGCAATTCCTGACACCTATATCATCTCCTTTACCTTCGCTCGTAATACATTGTTGCGATGTAAGTTGTTCAATTTATTCAAATTACTATCTATATATATCACATTGAACTTTGCCTGTCAAAAATGCACAATTCAAATCCGCTGTTTGAGAAATAGAATGTTTGTTGCTACATTTTTATCTTATGACAACTATATTGGATTTCACCCGTATACATTATCTTGAAGACTCCATCTCAGTTAGCCAGGAAAAGATGGGCAGGAGTCTCTCAAAGGAAAAAATTGAACATATGGAGGATACACTGATGACAGAGAGCAGGCATTGGCGGATCGTTTCATTCTTAGGGGCCTTGTGCTTTGCAATTATCATGCTTGGAGGTTTGACTTTTACACAGGAGTCAAAAAACGTGCTCAGCGGCACGCCCGATCACCCGAGCTATACGGTGAAGAAATCTTCCAGCCCAGTCAACATCGACGGCACCCTAGATGAAGCTGCTTGGACTGATGCCACAGTGATGAAGATTCTCTTTGAATACATGCCGGGAGATAACATACCAGCCCCCGTGGATACGGATTTTTTAATCACCTTTGATGAGAACAATCTCTACATGGCCTTCCGCTGCTATGATCCCGATCCTTCCAAGGTGAGGGCTCATCTCATGGATAGAGATGCGATGGATACGTTTATTCAGGATGATCATGTCTCTGTCTTGATCGATTTTTTCAATGATGAGCGACGCGGATTTCAGTTTCGTGTCAATCCCTTGGGTGTTCAAGCTGATGCCAACTTCAGTGAGATGGAAGGATATGAGGATTTCTCCTGGGACGCCATATGGGATTCAAAGGGCAGGATTACGGAGTCTGGCTGGGTTGTCGAGATCTCCATTCCCTTCAACCAGCTCCGTTTCCCGCAGACCGAAGGAGTTCAGACATGGGGAGTAAGTGCAGAGCGCTCCTATCCTCGCAATGTCCGTCACCGCATCTCCTCACACAAGAGAAAGAGAGATATCAACTGTTTTATCTGCCAGTTTAACAAAGTCACCGGTTTCCAGGGGATGAAGACAGGATTGAACATGGAAATCGATCCCACCCTGACCGCCAACCGGACAGATACACGGACGGATTTTCCCTCCGGAGATGTCGAGAATGGAAAATTCAAGGCGGATCCTGGAATCAGTCTGAGATGGGGGATCACACCAAATCTGATCCTGAATGCGGCTGTCAACCCCGACTTTTCTCAGGTGGAGGCGGATGTGAAGGAGCTAGAAATCAACCGCCGGTATGCCATCCGGTATCCGGAAAAAAGACCCTTTTTTCTGGAAGGGGCTGATTTTTTCCTCACTCCCATCGAGGCAGTGTTCACCCGGACCGTAGCCGACCCTGATATAGGATTTAAATTCACCGGGAAGATGGGCAAGAATGCGCTCGGTATTTTCGGCACTTTCGATCGTCTCAACAACCTTCTCCTGCCTTCAAACCAAGGATCACTTTCGACTTCGCTTGATCAGAACGTCACGGGCGGCGTTTTTCGTTTCCGCCGGGATATAGGTCAAAATTCAGCTCTGGGAATTCTGTATACCGGCCGGAGTGGGAATGACTACTATAACCATGCGGGAGGGATGGACGGATTCTTGCGCCTGTCTCAGACTAAAACAGTGACCTTCCAGTATCTGCACTCTGAGACAGACTATACCCCGGAGATCGCCACCGATTTTGCTCAAGAGGATTCCTTCTCAGGAGAGGCCCTGTCTTTCCAGTTTAATCACCAGGGCCGGGAGTGGGGCTATCGCCTATCTTATAGGGACCTTTCCCCCGGTTTTCGGGCTGATTTCGGATACATCCCGCGGGTTAACACTCGCACCGGTAAGTGGAGCCTTTCCCGTTATTTCTGGGGAAAACAGGGAGACTGGTATGATATGATCTTGTTGGCTGCCCAAGGAGGTGCGACTTTCGATTATGATGGGAACCGGACAGACAGCGATGTACATGTATACAGCATTTATAGGGGGCCCTTACAAACCGAGCTCAGTGTTATCTATGCCCGGAAACGGGAGCTATATGCCAATACAGGGTACGACCTGGATCAATGCCAGATCACCGGTGACATCAAGCCTATGGGCGGGCTGCGCCTGCACATGAGGGCCCACTTCGGGGATATGATCGACTACAGCAATCTGCGGCTGGCATGGCACATGATCCTGAATCCCGAAGTCGAATTCAACCTGGGGAGACATTTCAATGTGAATCTCCGGCATAACTATATGTACATGTCTTTTCACAGCGATGAGATATTCACAGCCAACCTGACCCAGGTGAGGCTGATCTACAACTTCAGCGTGCGGGTCTTTGTCCGGGCTTTCATCCAGTACCAGGATATCTCGAACAATCCCGATCTTTATACATTCCCCATTCTTCCCAAAAACAACACGCTTTTTGCCCAGTTTCTGTTTTCCTATAAGGTGAATCCACAGACGGTACTGTTCATCGGGTATTCGGATGATTATCTCGGATATACCGGAATCGACATCCTGCAGAAAAACCGGACGTTCTTCATGAAGATCGGCTATGCCTGGCTTAGGTAGGTATTCAATTATAGGGACACAATCACTGGGATAAATCCTAGTTCTTGTCCTCGATTCGATTCCAATCCGGAGGATCAAAACCTTTGAGATTTTGGACAAAAAAATCGATCATTTTCCTCTGTCCGTATTCTCTTCCCATGCCATGGCCTCCACCGGGAATAAAGAGAAAATCGAAGACTTTATCGGCCTTGATCAAGGCATCAACTACCTGCATGGTTGAAGCCGGATCGACGTTTGTGTCCATCTCTCCCAAAATCAACAGGAGTTTACCCTTGAGACGGTAAGCATTATCCACGTTGGAAGACGCAGCATACTCGGGTCCTAGCGGCCATCCCATCCACTGCTCATTCCACCAGATCTTGTCCATGCGGTTATCATGGCATCCACAGGAGGAGACTCCAACTTTATAGAAATCGGCGTGAAAAAGAAGTCCACCCAGAGTGCTTTGGCCCCCCGCCGAATTCCCGTAGATTCCCACACGGCTGATATCATAATAGATATATTTGTCTGCTACGGCCTTGTGCCAGAGGATTCGGTCGGGGAAACCTGCATCGCCAAGGTTCTTCCAGCACACATCGTGAAAGGCCTTGGAACGGTGGTTGGTGCCCATCCCGTCCATCTGGACAACGATGAATCCCATCTCTGCCAGAGACTGCATCCGGTTGAAAGGGCTGAAGGTTTTTGGCACAAAGGAGCCATGCGGCCCGGCATAGATGTACTCAATAACCGAATATTTCTTTGTGGGATCAAAATTGAAGGGCCTGTTTATGATCCCCCAGATAGCGGTTTGGCCGTCACGGGCTTTAGAAACAAAGACTTCCGGGCCCTTCCAACCCGCTTCAGTCAGCCCGTTGATGTCTGTTTTCTCTACCTGCATGATGATTTTTCCATCGGAAGTTCTCCGAATCACGGTTTTAGGCGGACTGTCGACTCGAGACCAGGTGTCAATGAGATAATTCATGTCCGGGGAGTAAACAAGTGTGTGGTGACCGTCACCTCCTGAAAGAGCTGTCAGGCCTGTTCCATCAAAGTTTATCCGATAGCCATAGATGAAGTAAGGATCTTTTCCCGGATACATCCCGCTGGCCCGGAAATAGATCTGTCGCTTTTCTTTGTCCACTTTATTCACACCGCGGACAACCCACTCCCCTTTTGTGATCTGATTCTTAACTTTACCGGTTAGGCCATCATAAAGATAAAGATGGTTCCACCCGTCCCGCTCGGACATCCAGATGATTTCTTTCCCGTCTTTAAGGTCAGAGCGGTATTTGTTGGAGGAATAACAAAAAAAAGTATCCGATTCTTCATTGATCACAGCCCTTGGAGTACCGCCGGTATCGACCTCTATAATCCGGTAAATCTGGTGTCCACGCTGGTTGTACTCGAATGTGAATGCCCGGCTGTCCTTTCTCCAGGCGATATTCGACATATCATACGGATTTGGGAACAGACTGTTGTCGATATTGATCTGCTTTTTTGTGTCGATTAGGAAGAGAACAGGCTGGTCGATGTCCAGTGCATCACCCGGTTTGGAGTATTCCATTTGATGATGCTTCGGTTGGAGCTGATCGTCCGGGGACGATTCGACATAATGGATAACACGATGATATCCACGTTTCAGATGGTAAGCAGCCAGTTTTTTCGAATCCGGTGACCAGCGTATGGAAGCAAAAGTGTAGTAATTTCCTTCGGAGCCGTCAGAACTGAGGACAAATTCATCACCTGTGTTTTTGGCACGGATATAGATATTGTAATTTTTCACATAGACTTCCCATTTGCTGTCGGGAGAGTCTTTTGTTCCTGTGGAAGCGGCCTCGGGAGCGGGGCCTCTCTCCCACATAGAAAATCCACCTCGACCTCTCCTACGTCGCGCCTCCCCCTCTTTTTTGCAGGCATATGTGTTGAGATCGCAGGAATAGGTCCAGCCTGCGACATCGAACCGGATGGACTTTTCCTTGTTCACAAACCGTATGGACCTGAAGGGCAGATTCTTGGGATCGACCTCATCTTTAAGCAGTTTAGCTAAGGAAGCGGCCAATTTTTCGTGGTCAAAGGCAATATTTTTTTTAAGCACGGCAGCATCAACCACATAGAACTCGTTCCCTCCCTTGACAGATTTACGATACCAGAATCGGGGAGATTTCCCGATCCAACCACTTCGGTCGACTCTATTTATGGCCAGGTTTTGAAACTTTGTCCTGAGTTCGGCCGCCCGTTTATAGTCGGCTGGTTTAATCTGCGCCGACAGAAACCCCGGGAATAAAATCAGGATTAAGACAATACAAGAGAAGCCAGATAATAATTTTCGATTCATAATTCCTCCTTCTAAAAGGGCATCCGATAAAAATTAAGCTTGAATCCTATCATATATCACATTCGACAAGAAACATTAAGATTTTGCTTGAAGCCAATCCATGTACATGGTCTTTTGCATTGAAATGAAGTTACAGGACGCTATGCGGTGCATGAAAAATATCAACGACATATAAGTTGTGGAGCAATAGTACGGAGATAACCAGACATTAATTAAAGGGACATTAATTAAAGGGACATCATACTTAATTATTTGTCAGTATGAATTAAGTATGATGTCCCTCGAATTCCTGATGTCCCTCGAATTCCTGCAAATTAGATAAAGCTTTCTTTTTTATACCAGTCCACAGTTATTTTTGCTCCTATCTCAAGTGGAGTTTTCGCCTTAAAACCAAATTCTCTTTCTGCCTTATTCATGTCAACTTGCCAATAACGGTATTTTATATATTCATTTATGGCTTGCCTTCGGAAGACGATTTTTGTACCTACTATTCTAGCATATAATTCGGAAAGGAAGGCGGTTAGGTAAAGCAATGAGTATGGGGTTATTAATTTTATTGATTTTTTCCCCACTGCCTTTTCAATAATGCTCCATATCTCATTTGAAGTATATATTTTATCTTCACCTAAATGGTAGGTTTTACCAATGGTAACGGGACTCTCTGAAGCCAATATCATCCCATCAACAATATCCTTAACAAATCCGACATTGGTTTTTCCCTTGCCAATATTAATTCGAATCCCTTTGTTGAGGAGCATAAAGATGGCAAAGAGTCCACCATGGGCTCTGGGACCGTATACCAAAGGCAGCCGAACAGTGGTAAATGGCAATCGATCTTTTACGGAGTTGAGAAATTGCTCGGCTAGTAATTTGCTCTTTCCATAATCACTAACCGGATTGCATGGGGCATCTTCGTCAAAAATCTCTGTTTTTCCGGTTGGACCCATAGTTGCTGCACTGGAAATAAATAAAAATCGTTTGAGCTTTATTCCTAATTCAAGACAAACATTAACCAGATTTTTGGTTCCTTCGTAATTGACTCGGTAAATCTTTTCGGGACAATGACCGGATAATATTGCTGCTAGGTGATATATATATGACACGTCTGGTATCTTCTTGTAAAGCAAATCTTTATCGGTAATGTCAGCATATATAAAGGTAGCATCAAGATTCTTAATCCAGCGAGTATCATCAGTTGGAGCTAACAGACCTATCACATTATACCCTTTTTTTATCAATGCTTCCGTCAGATGGCTACCTATAAAACCAGCGGCACCGGTAATCAGTACTTTTTCCTTGTTCTTTTCTCTTTGCATTTTAAAGCTCTGTTACTAATTTCTTCATCCATTAAGAAGGTAAGCATTAGCAAAAAGAAAGTTGTTAAAAAGCTGTTAAAAGCTTGTTAAAAGTTTGTTAAGATTATTGGATTTTTAAACTAGGAATGGAAAAATATTATGAGTAAAGACTAAAGGGATTTCCTAACCTGACTTATTCATAAAATATGCCGACACCTTCATTTATCTTCGATGATATCAACATTATAGCCCGGCTTTCAGTAAAAAAAAGACTATCACTTTGTTTGTTGTA
>JAGLWV010000050.1 GCA_023133225.1 Candidatus Aminicenantota bacterium
ATGGATGAGTTATTAAAACTACTTCTACTCTTTGGGCTAGGTTCCGTAGCCGGCTTCATAAACGTCATGGCCGGTGGTGGTTCCACAATTACACTGCCTGCTCTCATATTCTTAGGGCTCGAAGGTTCTCTGGCCAACGGAACAAACCGTGTGGGTATCTTCGCCCAGACTCTAACCGCGGTCCTTTCCTTCCGTCAGGAAAAACAGCATAAATACAGACTGAGTTTAAAACTTGCTGCTTTCACCCTCCCTGGAGCCATAGCAGGTTCCTTCATCGCAACCAGAATCAGCGATAAACTTTTTCGAAATATTCTGGCCTACGTCCTGATCGGTATCATCCTCTCCATGTTTTTAAGAAGAATGAATCTAAGAAAAGTCGAAAACGAAAGCCAAAATCCGGGCTCCTGGCTTATCTATCCGGTGATGTTTGTCCTCGGATTTTACGGCGGTTTTATCCAGCTTGGAATCGGCTTCCTGTTTATGGCATCACTTTACCATCTGATGAGGATGGACCTTGTCCTTATCAATATGCACAAAGTCTTGATCATATCTATCTATACTATCCCGGCATTGATCGTTTTTTTACTTAGCGGCAATGTGAATTGGAAGTTTGGACTCACACTGGCAGCTGGAATGGCTTTCGGAGCCTGGTGGTCTGCCAAAATTTCTGTAAAAAAAGGAGAAGGGGTCATTAGGATTATCCTGATTGCCGCGATCTTTATGATGTCATTAAAGCTTCTGAGTATTATTTAAATTGACTTAAAAAGAGCAAGTCGATATTATTAATTTTAAATTTAAAACCAGCTCTGATTGAACGAGAATGAAAAGAATAAAAATCAAATTACACAATCAGATTTTCATCGGGCTCATCCTCGGAGTGGTGGTAGGCCTTGTCTTTGGGGAAAAGGCGGTAATAATCGAGCCTGTGGGGACAATCTTTCTCCGCATTATAACCATGATCGTTGTTCCTCTGGTCCTTGTTTCCCTCATGCTGGGAACAGCAAGCCTGGGTGATATTCGGAAGCTGGGTCGAATCGGAATAAAAACCATTGTCTATTTCATGATAACAACCACAATTGCCATCTCAATAGGGCTCGTTTTGGTCAATGTCGTTAAACCCGGTGTAGGCCTGAAGGAGGAAACAAGAGCACAACTCTATAAAAATTATGAATCAAAAGCACAAGTCAGCATTCAACGGATGACTGAAAGATCCGGCACAACTCTAGAACTTAAGGACCCAGAGAGATTTGTTGTTAAACTACGTAATGGCGCTGATCCTCTATCAAGTTATTTCCGCGAGCACTTCTCCGCCAAGACACAGGAAATGCTGAAGGCATATAATGACTCCCATCCTCCATCCAATTCTTTGAAGGGGGCTTTGCTTGATGAATTGAACAAACTCCTTGAACAGGAGAGTCTTTATAAAGAAGAACTTTTTGCCCAGGTGGATCTATCAAAGGAAGCTAAAAAACTTTTAGCAAAGAACCTTCAGGGTAGGGAAATTATCCGCCTCAACAAGTTACTTCTGGAAGATGCTTTCCCACGGGAAATAGCAAAGAGCCAAAAACGCTCTCCTTTATTAGAAGTGCTGATAAACATTTTCCCCACAAATCCTATAAAATCACTCGTGGAAGGAAATATGCTCCAGATTATTTTTCTTGCTCTTCTCTTCGGTACCATCCTCACTCTTATAAAAAAGGAAAAGTCAGAATTCCTTATAAAATTTCTTGATGGCCTGAATGACGCTATTATTCAAGTTGTACACTTTGCCATGAGGCTTGCTCCCTATGGCGTTCTGGCGCTCATTGCCTCTGTCATCGGCCAGTACGGTGTCCATATCCTTATTACTTTATTCAAGTATTCCCTTGTGGTCGTGGGAGGGCTGGCAATCTATACCTTTTCCGTAAACAGTCTTGCAGTAGGCATTCTCGGTCGGACTAATCCCCTTCGTTTCTTCAGAGCAGTCAAGGAAGCCATGATCATCGCCTTCAGCACATCAAGTTCTAACGCTGCCCTGCCTGTGAGCATGGAATGTGTGCAGCACATCGGTGTACCACGTGAATACGCCAGTTTTGTCATCCCCCTAGGAGCTACCATTAATATGGACGGAACAGCGCTTTATCAGGGTGTGGCAGCCGTGTTCATTGCTCAAATCTACGGAATTCCCTTGGGAATTATAGATCAAGTCACTATAGTTCTGATGGCCACCCTGGCTTCTGTAGGAGCAGCAGGTGTTCCCGCGGCAGGCATTATTACCCTTGCCATGGTCCTCAAGCAAATTGGTATTCCCCTCGAGGGAATCGCCTTAATCCTGGGAGTTGATCGACTCCTTGATATGTGCAGGACCACAACCAATATCATCGGAGATATGGGATGCTCTGTCGTCATCAAAGAGACGGAAAAAAAAAGGAGATGAACCCTCTCAAGGTTCTCTTTCAACCCCTCAAGTTCTTCTGCCCCACGTGTAAAAAATCAACCGATTTGTCTCACTCTATTCTCTAAATCTTTAACATCGATCGATGAAGAAAACAAAAATAAGGGCGATGGGCCAGCATTTCCTAAAAGACCAGCCCGTTTTAAATAAAATAATTCGTTCTATTTCTCCCAGCAAAGCAGACCTTATCATTGAACTAGGAGCAGGCAGGGGAGCCTTAACTTATCCCCTGACAGACAAAGCAGGAAAAGTCATCGCCATTGAAAAAGATGCATCTCTCATTCGACTCCTCCAAAAAAAAAGCAGCCCTAATTTAACCATACTGGAAGAAGATATCCTTAAAGTCAATTTCTATGAGCTTATAAGAACCGAACAAAACTTTATGGGTAATGTGAAGATTGTGGGGAACTTGCCTTATTCTCTTTCCTCACTGCTTCTATTCAAAGTTCTTCGGGAAAAAGAGTTTCTTCCAGAATGCATTTTCCTTCTCCAGAAGGAAGTCGCAGAAAGAATATGCGCTCAGCCTGGAACGAAAAGATATGCGCCCCTCTCTATTCTCATCCAGATCGATTTTATTGCCAGGCTCCATTTTATTGTAAAACCGGATTGTTTCTCCCCCCCTCCAAAGGTCGAATCGGCATTAATTTCTCTCAAGAAGAGACCAAAGCCCCTCTTCTTTATAGAGGAAGAAGGGCTTTTCAAAAAATTTTTAAAAGGCGCTTTTAAACACAGAAGGAAAATTCTCCGTAATAATTTGGAAAAATTCGACCTTCCCGCACCTCTTATCAATAAAGCTTTTCACATATTCAGCATTGAAAATAATCTGCGCGCCGAGCAACTCTCTATTTCCCAATTTGTGTCACTCTTCCAATTTTTCTTCGATGAAAAATAAAAGGGGATCCGGCTGGGTGTTTTGAAAACACGGTGTCTTTGTCCCGGCAATTTATCAACTCATAACTCTTTTTTTTCCTAAATATGATATAATTTCAGAAATGAAAAAGAAAAAGAGCAAGGGATCTTTCGAACCATCTACCGGGCTCAAAAAACCGAAGGTCCGATCTCCTGAGATAAGCGGAATCTTATTGATCATTCTGGCTGTTTTCATCTTTATCAGCTCAATCAGCTATGATGCCAGGGACCCCTCTTTAACTAATACAGGCTGGGCCAGTGCCTCTAATTCCTCCCAGAAAATCCACAATTACACCGGAAGGACAGGGGCATATCTCTCGGATGCTCTGCTTCAAATATTGGGTTTTGGCACCTTTCTCGTGCCTCTTGCTCTCTTCTACATGGGTTTCCAGACTTTCTTTATTAAAAGAAAAAAACGATTCTTGGCCAAAACAGGAGGGATCCTTTTCCTCCTTCTCATCCTCAACTCCCTTTTCTTCATGCTTTTCCAGAGAGTCTCCTGGAGAGGAGCAGAAATTCTAGCCGGCGGCCAGATCGGAAAATTGATCTCTTCTTTTTTGATGCGATATTTTAGCCACTTTGGAACATTATTTATCCTGATAGCCCTGCTTGTCCTTTTTTTCATCTTCTCAACAAAAATCTCCATCAGAAGTATATTTTCGCTCTTCTCAAGCTTTTTCCGTTTTGCTTTCAAAGAGGTCAGGATTAAGGTTACACGGTACAAGAAATTAAGACTCCAGGAAAAAATGAGAAAGAAAGTTGTCGAAAAATATTCCTTCTCAGAAGAGAAAGATAAGAAAAAGCCGAAACGCAAACGGAAAAAAGAAATAAAGCGAGCACCAGGACAGGAAACCGTTCCGGAAAAACCCACCTCGCCGCCTAAGTCAGAAATGTATCTTTTCCCTGAAATGGAAAAAAGGGGAGATTTCCAATTCCCACCTCTTAATCTTCTGGATACAGGTACGGTTTCAGAAAAAATCGATAAAAATGAACTTTACGAAAAGAAACTGCGAATAGAAGAAAAATTAGGAGAATTTCGTGTCGAGGGGGAAGTCAAAGAATACCATCCAGGTCCTATCGTTACCACTTATGAATTTTACCCTGATCCAGGCATAAAAATCAGTCAGGTCGCTAACCTCGCAGAGGATCTTTCACTGGCTTTAGGAGCGGAATCGGTCAGAATCCAAAGAATGCCTGGAAAATCTTCTCTTGGGATCGAGATTCCCAATAACAATAGAGAAACCATAAAGCTCAGAGATGTGCTCCAGTCAGAAAAATTTCAAAACTCTCCTTCTAAGCTGACTTTTGCCCTGGGAAAGACCATTCATGGAGAAAATTACATCACAGATCTAGCCATAATGCCCCATCTCCTTATTGCCGGAGCCACTGGAACAGGAAAAAGTGTAGCTCTCAATTCACTTATCGCCAGCATTCTTTATAAGGCTACCCCTGAGGAAGTCAAGCTTATTCTCATCGATCCCAAAAGAATAGAATTCACTCTTTGGGAAGGAATTCCCCATCTTCTCAGTCCTGTTGTCAAAAATGCTAAAAAAGCAGGAAAGATATTACTGGATACCATAAAAAAAATGGAAGAACGCTACCAAAAACTGGGCATCCTCAGGGTAAGAAACATCGAACAATATAACAATCAGATAAAACAGTTACTGAAAGAAAAAAAAGGGAAACTCACAGAAGACGAAAAAGAAAATCTTAAGCCGCTCTCCTATCTTGTCATCATTATCGATGAATTATCTGAGTTAATGATGATCGGAGCTCAAGATGTGGAGTACTGCATCGCCCGCCTGGCTCAACTGGCTCGAGCCGTTGGTATACACCTCGTAATGGCCACTCAAAGACCATCCATCGATGTGATCACCGGAACAATTAAAAATAATTTCTCCAGCCGTATTGCCTTTCGCGTTCCCTCCAAGATTGACTCACGAATTATTATCGACACATCCGGCGCTGAAAAACTCCTTGGTTCTGGAGACATGCTCTTTATGCCTCCAAATTATCCTCGGATCACAAGACTGCACTGTTCTTACATCTCCATACCTGAAGTCACAAGATTGGTCAAGTTTGTTAAGGAGCAGGGAAGCCCAAGTTATGATGAAAATATTGTGAGAACACTACAAAGTAAAACTGAGCATGAATGGGAGGAAGCGGGAGAAAAAGATGAACTCTATGATAAAGCGCTTGAACTCGTGCTTTTGACAGGCCAGGCTTCCGCTTCTTACCTCCAGAGAAAGCTCAAGCTGGGTTATGCTCGAGCCGCACGGATAATTGACCAGATGGAGCAGGAAGGAGTCGTTGGGCCCTCTGCAGGAAGCAAACCCAGAGAATTTTTAGTCGATCCACTCACGTATCTGGATAAAATGCAGAAAGAGAAGTGAAACAAATAAAGTAATTCCCTTAATTTTGTGAAAAAACATACTGATGGGCTGATATCATAACTGTTAAATATTAGTATCGGCAGTTTTTATGAATAATTCAGGAACCCTGGGTTATTCACGGGCCGAGATTGCCGTTGATGCAAGGAGCGGCCCATGAAGCTGTGGTAAGCCCACCGCAAATGGGTCGCGACGCCACATCTGCGGTGAGATCGGCTCGCCCG
>JAGLWV010000051.1 GCA_023133225.1 Candidatus Aminicenantota bacterium
TAGCGATGGGGAGTTGTCAAAAAGATAGAGTTTAATAACAGAGACATTGAGTTTAGAACAAGACAAAAACCATACCATTCACATCTACGGGCCTGTTCCCTCGAGACGCCTCGGCTTCTCTCTGGGGGTAGATATCATTCCCTTTAAAACCTGTTCTCTTGACTGCATCTACTGTCAACTTGGCCCAACCAGTCGAAAGACTATCCGGAGAAAAGAATATTTTTCATCTGCAAGAATTCTTTCTCAAATTAAAAAGAAAATTTCCTCAGGACAGCGAATTGATTACATAACGTTTTCCGGCTCAGGAGAACCAACCTTAAACACGGCTATAGGGAAACTCATTAGAGAAATCAAAAAGATAACATCCATCCCTGTGGCAGTCTTAACCAACAGTACTCTTATTTCTCAAAAAAGCGTTAGAAAAGCTTTGATGGCCGCAGATCTTGTTGTTCCTTCCCTGGATGCTGCGACCCAGGAGGCTTTTGCCCAGGTCAATCGGCCTCATTCCTCCCTTAACATTGACAAAATCATTAAAGGACTTCAAATGTTTCGCCAAGAATTCAAGGGCTCGATCTGGCTTGAGATCATGCTGGTTAAAGGAGTGAACGATTCACCTTCACACATCCGCAAGCTTAAAGATGCCGTAGCCTCAATAAAGCCAGATAAAATCCAGCTAAACACGGTTATCCGTCCTCCGGCAGAAAAATTTGCCCGCCCCTTGATCTTGAGAGAGCTTGAGAAGTTAAAAAAGCTTTTTGGGGAAAACTGCGAAATAATTGCTGAATTCGACAAAAAAGCACAAATACCAGCATCAGAAAATCTGGAAAGAGCTATTTTTTCCCTCATTCAAAGAAGACCGGTAACTCTTTCGGATATCTCCGCCTCGTTAGGAAAGCACAAGAATGAAATTATAAAATATCTTAATTTCCTCCTTGAGGAAGATAAAATTAAGCTCGTCATCCACAAGGGTTTAAAATATTATGAACCAAGATAGCCTGGATAGTTATACACTCAATACAATGGAATAAATGATGAAAGAAGCCAAAAACCTGCCAAAGAAAGAGATCCTTGAACTCTTGAAAGACGCTTCAAAAAATTGGCTTGCCCATGACGGCCTCTGGTTTCGAGCTGTGGAGGATAAATACGGCATCGAGGCTGCCATGGAGCTTGACCGTAAAGCCTGGGAAAAATTCACTGTCATTGAAGCCAAAAGAATTATGAAAAGACTGGGGATAGAACAGGGAGGAGGAATCCCTGCCTTGATTCAAGCTCTCAAATTCAGGCTCTATGCACATATCAATGTCCAGGAAATAGAAGAAGCGAGTGACACCCACTGTGTTTTCCGCATGAACAGATGCCGCGTCCAGGAGGCAAGAAAAAGGCAAGGGCTGCCTGATTTTCCCTGCAAACCCATAGGGATCGTCGAATACAGCGGATTTGCCAAGACTATAGACCCCAGGATAAAAACAAAATGTCTGATCTGTCCACCAGACTCCCACCCCTCTGATGTCTGGTGTTCCTGGGAATTCCGTCTTGAACCTTAACTTTAATGAGTAGAGAAAAAGTTAGCTATTATGATAAGAATTGGCAGGAATATGATGACTGGTATGACACTCATCAAGCCATTTATCAATCTGAAATTAAAGCTCTAGAGAGAGTGATCCCTTCAGGCCGGGGACTGGAGATAGGCATAGGAACGGGTAGATTCTCCTTTCATTTCTCCGTCCGATTTGGCTTAGATCCTTCCTTCAACATGCTCAAACTTGCTATGGAGAGAAATATTAAAGTTGTCCAGGGTTTTGGTGAAATCCTTCCGTTTAAAAATGAATCTTTTCATTTTATCTCAATTGTGTTTACAATAGAGCTTATTGCTGATCCCCTTTGCTTCTTAAAAGAGGCAGTTAGAGCATTAAAGAAAAACGGCACATTAATTTTGGGCATCATTGATAGGAACAGTCTATGGGGAAAATTCTACAAACAGAAATCAGCTCAAAGCAAATTTTATACCGGCTTCCATTTTTTCTCTCCAGAAGAAATCCTTGAAATTTATCAAAACATCAATGTTGAATTCAAAGAGGCCTATCAGACTCTTTACCAGCCTCCCCCTAACATCATAGATTTAGAAGAGCCAAAAAGAGGCTTCGGACAAGGGGGCTTTGTTGTCTTCAAAGGAATAAAAAAGGAGTGAGCATGTTTGATAACACCCACTTTCCCAGAGCAAAAAAGTTCTGGCACAAGGGAAAACTCCATGACTGGTCCCAGCCCAGCATTCACGTCATGAGCCACGCCCTTCATTATGGCACATCGGTATTTGAGGGAATCCGCGTATACAACACGCCAAAGGGACCCGCAGTCTTTCGCCTTCCTGAACATATCGAGAGACTTTTTCACTCAGCATCCACCTTGTTCATGGAGGTTCCTTACAGCAAAGAAGAAATAATCGAGGCGATCAAACTGGTCATAAAAGAAAACAAACTGGAGTCTGCTTACATCCGCCCTCTCCTTTTCTATTCTTACGGAAATTTGGGCCTCCTACCCAAGTATTCTCCTGTAGAATTGATCATCGGTGCATGGGAATGGGGTGCTTATCTCGGGGATGATCCGAAAAAAGGGGTTTATGTTTACATCGTTCCCTGGAGGCGCGTCCATCACAGCCAGCTAGAAATGACTGCTAAGCTCGGAGGTGTTTATGTTCAATCTGCCATCTGCGGTCAGTTGGCTCGCTCCAAAGGCTTTGATGAGGCCATTTTTCTGAATCTTGAGGGAAATATTGCCGAGGGTCCGGGAGAGAACATTTTTATAGTCAAGGATGGAGTTGTTAAGACCAATGACAAGACAGAATCCGTTCTCGAGGGAATCACCCGGGAGAGCCTGTTAGAGATAGCGGTAGGACTCGGTTATGAAACTTCTATTGGAGCTATCACTAGAGAAGATCTCTTTAAGGCTGATGAGGCTTTTTTTTCGGGGACCGCTGTTGAGGTTCCTCCAATCGTTCGAGTGATTGACGGCTCAATCCCTCGAGAAGGGAAAAGAGAATACACCATCGGCTCTGGTAAGGTAGGAGAGATAACCACAAAACTCGCCACCGCCTATAAAGATTCTGTTAGCGGTAAGGTTAAACAATACGAAAAATGGCTGACTTCTGTTTATGACTAAAAAAAATGGCTCTTCAGACTGCCGCTGCACCAGCTACCTTCTCTATCTACCTGAAGTCAAGCCCGATTTGAAGCCATCAATGAAGGAATTAAGCTATGAGTATGTCGAGATATAAGGAAATCAAGCTTGAACCGGTTGGGGTGATCCACTCTCCCTTCAAGAAAAAAGAAGATATTGAGTCTAAAAAGTACGCAAACCCCAAAGGATTTGACCCTGTCCACGGAGAACTAGAGATATTCAAAAAATATGAAGCTGGATTAAAGGATACAGAAGGATTTTCCCACCTCATCGTCCTTTTTGCCTTTCATGAATCTGAAGGATACAGTCTTCACACCAAGCCTCTTCTCGAAAACACACTCAGAGGAGTTTTTTCCACTCGAAGCCCCCATCGACCAAATCCCCTCGGCCTGACTGTGGTCAAAGTCGTCAAACGAAAAGGAAACATCGTCAAGGTCTTAGGAATCGATATGATCGAAGGCACTCCAATTCTGGATATTAAACCTTACACATCCAGGGATCAGAAATCCCCGATAAAACTTGGCTGGCTGGAAAACAGGATAAAGAAAAGCTAGAAGCTTTGGATTTTGATTCCTAAGATTCCGTAAGTGCATTTTTAGAAGAGAAACGTGCTTAAACATCACTCTCTGATTTTGAATTTCTATGAAAGGGGGAATTATGTCCACAAATAGTCCAAAAAAATACTACTTCACTTTCGTGGTCTTTTTATTTTTTGGAGCTTCACTTCTTCTATCATCCAGCCAGGATATCCTGACTAATCTCGCTCAGCACCAAAACTACAGAAGTAAGCGAATCTCATCCTTTGACCGTACAGGAGGAAACAGGGACAGGTTAACTATCGAGCCAGCTGAAACTGCCGTTCTTGCCGAAATTAAAGGACCGGCATCTATCCATCACATATGGGTTACCATTTCCGCAGAATCCTTCTACGGCCGAAAGATTATCTTGAGGATGTACTGGGACGGTGAAGAATCTCCATCTGTCGAGGTTCCGATAGGAGATTTTTTTGGCGTAGGCCACGGCCTGAACCGAAACTTCAGCTCTCTCCCTATAAATTGTTCCTCAGAAGGCCGTGCCAGGAACTGTTACTGGTATATGCCTTTTAAGAACTCTGCACGCATCACAGTCACAAACGAAGGAACAAGAAGAGTTGGCGCCTTTTACTACTATATCGATTACAGGGAACTTCCAGAACTCCCAGCCGACACACCCTCTTTTCACGCCCAATACCGCCAGGAAATGCCCTGCCAGCCTGGAAAAAATTATCTCATCCTTGATGCTTCAGGCAAGGGTCATTATGTCGGCTGCAACCTGAGTATTCTTCAGCGGGCAATGGGCTGGTGGGGAGAAGGGGATGACATGATCTATGTTGATGGAGAGGAAGAGCCTTCTCTCTATGGAACAGGCTCTGAAGACTATTTCTCAGATGCCTGGGGCATGCGGGAAGACGAAAACCCGTTCTACGGCTGCCCTCTCCAGGAATCTGACTTTAAGACAGGTTCCAAAGCCACAGTATACCGCTTCCATATCCCAGATCCCATTCCTTTTAATACTTCTATCCGGGTGACCATCGAACACGGTCATGCCAATAACCGTTCCGACTACTTCTCTTCTGTGGCTTACTGGTACCAGAGTGAGCCCCACAAGCCTTTTCCGGCTTTGCTTTCTATGAAAGAAAGACTACCCTTTGCTCTGGAATCAACAGGAAATTTCACCCTCCCGGAGTGGAAAGAGGTCGAAGGGAAAGAAATCCCCACATTCGAGGATAAAAAATCGGGGATGAAATTCAAGGCAGAGAATCTGTCCCTGCAATTGACCTCTTACTATGACCAGAGAGGAGATAGATACCCCGGGCTCATCACTGAAATGGCTCGAGAAGGGACAAAAGCCGTTCTGTCTTTTCCTGTCGAAATCGGTGAGCACTATAACCTTGAACTCTATTTTCTCAAGGGGCCCTCCATGGGAAATCTTAAGATCTCGGAAATCAAGGGCGGAGAGCAAGACACTGAGTTTAAAGCTGAAGTTTTCAAAGGGTTCTCGCCTGAACGAAAGATAGAAAAGCTCACCCTCACGAATGTCCTCCTCCGCTCTGGAAAAAATGAAATCATTCTTCAGGTTACAGGAAAAGCGAAGGAATCTGGGGGAATGGATCTGGCTTTTGTCGGTATGACCTCCTCCCCCTCCTCACGGCGCTTTATCAAAGAATGGAATCTCATCGGGCCCTTCGATGCACCGGACATGAGCCATCTTCAACAGAACTTTCCTCCTGAAGAAGAGATAAAACTTCTTGACAACTCCCCATCGCTAAAGCGAGGGGATTCTCCAACTTATACCGCTTTCCGGCTTTCGTATTTGGAGTTC
>JAGLWV010000052.1 GCA_023133225.1 Candidatus Aminicenantota bacterium
CATTTTGCCAACTCATTGGGAGATGGAATGAAAATTAAAACACATACTTGGAAATAAGTGAAAAAAGTTCTATCATTCATACGAATGTTTTGCCTAAATCCTCATTAAAGGAGAGCTTAATATGAAAAGAAGAGAAGCTCTGCTCACATTAGGCTGCTTGGCCCTGATAGGTCCAATTATGTCTTGTAAAGAAGGAAGGAGTAAAAAAATGAAAAAAGAAATCAAAACAGAAAAGGCGCCCAAGGCTATCGGTCCCTATTCTCAGGCTATAGAGGCCAATGGCCTAATTTTTGCCTCCGGCCAAATTCCGATCGATCCTTCTACTGGAGAGCTAAACACGGGAACTATCGAAGAACAAACACGCCTTGTGTTGAATAATCTCAAGGCTGTTTTAGAAGCAGCAGGGAGTTCCCTCCAGAATGCAGTCAAATGCTCAGTTTTTCTCCAGGACATGAACGATTACACCGGCATGAATGCTGTTTACGGGGAATTCTTTGAAGCCCCCTACCCTGCCCGGGCAGCTGTTCAGGTGGCACGCTTACCCAAAGATGTCAAGGTCGAAATTGCAGCCATAGCCATAAAATAATCCCATAAAATAATTTGGAAGCACCTCAAAATCCATGATGGGAGAAGGTTTAGGGAAAGAGCTGTCTCTGCTTTTCTCATATTGCTTGCTTGCACAAAATAAACTAAAATATTGTGTTATGCCCATATACGAGTTTATCTGCACGAAATGTAAAAAACACTTTGAATGCCTGGTTTCAATCGGAAAAGAGAACAGTGTTTCCTGCGTATCCTGTGGGAGTAAAGATATCCAAAAAATGTTCTCTTCCTTTGGAATTGGCGGGGGAAGCAACCGCATCAACACTTCCTCATCAAGCTGTACAACCTGTTCTGCTACTTCATGCGATACATGTAAATAAAGTCCATCAGTGATATGGGATCAGCAATCATTTTGTATTAGGGCTAGCCCTCTTTCTTTCCCTTGACTTTAATCGTTTCTTAAAGATAAATATATCTCTAATGACAAAGGAAGTAAGGATTGGAGTCGATACAGGGGGAACATTCACTGACTTTGTCATTTTCACCGACGGGAAAATCGAAATAAAGAAAATCCCCTCCACGCCCAAAAATCCCTCTCTTGCTATCCTTGAAGGCCTAAACGAATTCCTGGAAGGTGATTTCGTTCCTTTCATTATCCATGGCACAACTGTTGCCACTAACTCTCTCCTCGAAAGGAAAGGTGGAAGAATCGCTCTTATCACAACAAGGGGCTTTGAGGATATTCTGTTTATCGGTCGCCAGACAAGACGAAAATTATACAGCCTGAGAGGTGAGAGAAGAGTCCCCCTTCTTCCCCGCCATCTCTGTTTCGGGCTTGAAGAGAGAACCTCAGCTTCAGGAAAAGTCGAAAAAAAAGTTTCCCTTCCCGAACTCCAGGAAATCCTTGAAAAAATACAAAAGTCGAAAATAGAAGCCGTAGCTGTCTCTCTGATCAATTCCTATGCGAACTCCTCCAACGAGAACATTGTCTCTCGTGAACTGAAGAGGAAAAAAATACAGGCCTCTATCTCAAGTGAGGTCCTCCCCGAACACCGTGAATATGAAAGAACATCCACGACTGCTGTCAATGCCTATCTCATGCCTGTTATCAGCCGCTATCTGGAGAAATTAGAAAAAAAGATGAAAAAAGCAGAACTCCGGATCATGCAGTCCAACGAAGGATACATTATTCCCAGAAAGGCAAAATCAGAACCTATAAGAACAGCTCTCTCAGGACCAGCAGGAGGAGTTGTAGGAGCATTCCGGCTTGCCAGAGCAGCCGGACTAAAAAACATTATCACCTTTGACATGGGAGGGACGTCTTCCGATGTATCTTTGATAGACGGTGAGATTAGAAGAACGAATGAAAGTCAGATCGGAGGCATTCCTGTCCGAATCCCAATCATCGATATTCACACTGTCGGAGCCGGGGGCGGTTCCATTGCCTATGTGGACAGGGGCGGTTCTCTCCGGGTCGGGCCTCAGAGCGCGGGAGCCGATCCTGGTCCAGCCTGTTACGGGCGAGGAAATCTCCCAACAGTAACAGATGCCAATCTGGTGCTCGGGCGGCTTGTCCCTGACTTTTTCCTCGGTGGAAAAATGGAAATCTTCCCCGATAAAAGCCATGGAGTTCTCCAAATCCTTGCCAAAAAGATCAACAAGTCCCTCCTGGAAACCGCGGCAGGCATAATCGAAATAGCAAATGCAAACATGGAAAAGGCCATCCGCATCATCTCCATCGAGCGTGGCTTCGACCCAAGAAACTTTGCTCTCTTTTCCTTCGGAGGATCTGGAGGGATGCATGCGGTTGACATTGCCTCCCACCTTAAAATACCCAGAGTCATCATACCTAAAAATGCAGGCGTGCTCTCAGCCCTCGGGCTTCTTCTTGCTGATTCCATAAAAGACTTCTCAAAATCCATCCTGAAGATTGCTGAAAAGATGAGCAAGAAAGAGCTGGATAAAGAGTTTGTTGTACTTGAACAAAAAAGCTTTAAAACCATGGAGGAAGACGGCTTCAAAGAAGAGGACGTCACCATAACTCCTTCTCTCGACCTCAGGTATTTCGGCCAATCCTACGAGATCACCATCCCGTTCAGAGATAGAAAAACTCCCAGTTTTTCTTTTATCTCTGATTTTCACAATGCCCATCAGAAGCTTTATTCCTACCACCACAGAGGAAGATCTGTTGAAATTGTTAATATCCGGGTTAAGGCTGTGGGCGCGGGCAAAAAAATCCGGCCGAAAAAACACTCCCGGACAGGCACGAGCATAAAAAAAGCCTTTCTAAAAAAACAGGCCATCCATTACCAGGGGAAAAGACACCAGGCCTCAGTCTATACCAGGGCTAATCTTATACCCGGAAATAAGATAAACGGCCCTGCCCTTATTGCAGATTCCGGATCAACGACATTCCTTCCGCTTTCATATAGATTGGAAGTTGATAGTTTTATGAATTTAGTTATTCGAAAGAAAGAAAGGTCCAATGGTTGAATTCGACCCCATAGAGCTCGAGCTGTTCAAGAATATTTTTGTCTCCATATCCGATGAAATGGGCGCAGTTCTGGAACGGACCTCACTCTCCCCCAACATTAAAGAGAGGAAAGATTTCTCCTGTGCTCTTTTTAACCAGAAAGGAGAAACATTTGCCCAGGGTTCTCACATTCCCGTCCATTTAGGAGCTATGCCGCTCTCCGTACAGGCGGCACTTAAAGCTCTTCACTTTGAAGAGGGAGACCTGGCTATTCTGAATGATCCCTACAGAGGTGGAACACATCTCCCGGATATCACCTGTATTTCGCCTGTTTTTGTCGATAGAAAGCTTGCTTTTTTTGTGGGAAACCGGGCCCATCATTCTGACGTGGGAGGAATGACTCCCGGTTCAATGCCGCTGGCCACAGAAATTTTTCAAGAAGGACTGATCATCCCGCCTATAAAATTAATCCGAAAAGGCCGAATGAGCAGCGATCTCCTTGAACTTATCCTCGCTAATGTCAGGACTCCAGAGGAACGAAAAGGAGACCTCCTGGCTCAGATAGCTGCCAATGAGAAGGGAAAGCAGCGCCTGAAGGAAATCATAAAAAAATATGGACTGAATAAGCTTCTCCGTTACACCCGCCTCATCCAGCGCTATTCAGAAAAGATCTTAAGAGAAACCATAAAACATATCCCTGACGGCACGTTCACTTTTACCGATTATCTGGACGATGATGGAATCAAGGATAATCCCATAAAAATAACTGTTGAGATAACGATCAAGAACGACGAAGCCCTCATTGATTTTAGCTCCTCCTCCTCTCAGGTGGAAGGGGGTGTCAATGCTAATTATGCTGTGACTTATTCAGCAGTCCTCTATGTCTTTCGATGCCTTGTCGAAGAGGACATCCCTTTTAACACAGGACTGATGAGGCCTTTAAAAATCAATGCTCCTCGAGGATCGATTCTCAATGCCCTGTATCCAGCAGCCACCGCTGGGGGAAATGTAGAAACATCCCAGAGGATCGTCGATGTTCTTTTTGGCGCCCTCTCCCAGTTCATTCCTCAAAAAATAGCCGCTGCAAGCTCTGG
Source organism: Candidatus Aminicenantota bacterium (assembly GCA_023133225.1). GTDB lineage: Bacteria > Acidobacteriota > Aminicenantia > Aminicenantales > Aminicenantaceae > JAGLWV01. Next base: position 4,111 of record JAGLWV010000052.1, read on the forward strand.
AACTATGAATAATGTCACTTTTGGCGGTTATGACCCTTCAAGAGAAAGAAGCTTTGCCTATTATGAAACCATCGGGGGCGGCATGGGCGGAAGTTCTGATTTCCCGGGCCTCAGCGGAGTCCACACCCACATGACCAATTCTCTCAACACGCCCTTAGAAGCTCTTGAAAACTACCTCCCTCTCAGAATTAAAAGATACTGCCTGCGGCGAGGTTCAGGAGGAGGGGGAAAAAACAAGGGAGGAGAGGGAATCATCCGCGAATATGAATTTCATGTGCCCACTCAAGTGACGATCATCTCTGAAAGGCGAAAATTCGCACCTTATGGGATTCAGGGAGGAAAAAGCGGGAAAAAAGGCAAAAACATCCTCATTTCCAAAGGAAAAAAGACACCTTTAAGCTCCAAAGTCAACATCAAAGTCATGCCAGGAGATGTGCTGCGAATAGAAACTCCAGGGGGTGGAGGTTATGGCAGAAAAGAATAGAAAATCCTCTTATGGTCCCGGCTTTCTGGTGACCGCGGCTTTTATTGGACCGGGTACCGTGACTGCATGTTCGCTGGCAGGAGCGCAGTTTGGCTATTCGCTGATTTATGCTCTGATCTTTGCCACCATAACCACGATCATCCTTCAGGGAATGACAGGAAGACTCAGCCTGGGCTCTGGTTATGACCTTGGCCAATCACTCAGAGAATTTCCTCAAAGCCTGCTCGCAAAGAGAATCTTTGTGGTCCTGACTCTTTCTTCCATCACTTTCGGCTGCGCTGCTTATGAAGCCGGGAATATCATCGGAGGCTCAATCGGCCTCGAGATGATCACCTCAATCCCTCAAATATACTGGGTTGTCGCGATTTCCTTTGCAGCCATTTTCATCCTTAGCCTGGGAAAATACAAACTGGTAGAGAAATCTCTTATTTTTTTGGTCTTCCTGATGAGCGCCTCTTTTCTGACTACCCTTGTCATCCTTAAACCTGACTTCGTCTCTATCTTCAAGGGAATGGTTCCTACTTTCCCTAAAAATTCACTCTATCTCATCCTTGCTCTAATTGGAACCACAGTCGTTCCCTACAACCTCTTCCTCCACTCCTCAGCCGTCAAGGAAAAATGGCAGTCCAGCGCGCATCTCAAGAAAGTCAAAAAAGACCTGCTTCTCGCGATCTCGCTCGGTGGAATCATTTCTATCTCCATTGTTGTGACATCGGCAGTCGCTTTCTATGAGAAAGGCCTTCCCCTGGAAAAAGGATCCCAGCTGGCCCAGCAGCTCAAACCTCTGTTCGGCTCTTTTACAAATTTCCTTTTCGGTCTGGGTTTTTTTGCGGCAGGTTTGAGTTCAGCTCTGACAGCTCCTTATGCTGCCTCATTCGCCTCTTCAGGTATTCTGGGCTGGAGTGGAGGTCATAAATCCAGAGGCTTTAAGGGTGTCTGGCTGGGAGTCATTCTGGCAGGGCTTATTGCAGCCTGTTTAAGAGCGGCTTTTAATTTTAATCCTCTTTCGGTCATCGTATTTGCCCAGGTTGCCAACGGATTGGTCCTTCCTGTGGCTTCCATATTTCTGCTTATCGTACTCAACAACCGCCAGAAGATGAAAGAATTTGCCAACAACTTGAGGCAGAACATCCTGGGAGTGCTGATCATCCTGATTGTCTCTGGCCTGGGCTTGTGGAACATCATCAAGCTCTTCTTGAAGTAATAAAAAAGGCTCTTTTCAGGAAACCATCACCAGTCTTAAGTCCATGACATTGGTAAAAGTCGGTCCGGTGAAAACCAAATCATTGAGTGGTTTGAAAAAATTGTAAGAATTGTTTTCGCAGAGATAGTGCCAGGCATCTAATCCTGACTCCACCGCTCTCCTTGCTGTTTTTCCATCGGCAACCGCTCCGGCGGCATCCGTCGGGCCATCTTCTCCATCCGTACCCCCACTCAAAACGACGACATTCTCCAGCCCGGCAATCTCAATGGCTGCAGCAAGCACAAATTCTTGATTGCGGCCTCCAAGTCCTTTTCCCCTGATAACGACTGTGGTTTCCCCACCGGAAATGACACAGGCCGGCCTTGGTATGGGATTATTGGTGCTGATTATTTCTCTGGCAACGGAAGCATGAACTTTAGCCACTTCTTTCGTCTCGCCATGCATAAAGGTGGAAAGGATAAGGCTGTTATATCCAAGTTCACCGGCTTTTTGTTTAGCAGCCTCAATGGCAATAATATTACTTCCGATAATCACATTCTGAGTCCGGTGAAATACAGCATCGCCTGATTTGGGCGTCTCTTTGATCTCTCCCCTATCACCTTTCTCTATTAATCCAAGAATTGCAGGGGGAATTTTATCCATGATGTCATATTTCTTTAAAATTTTCAGACAATAGTTAAAGGTGGTTTCATCTGCAACAGTGGGGCCGGAGGCAATACAGTCCAGCTCATCTCCGATGACATCGGAAAGAATCAGCGAAATGAGTGTCGACGGATGGGTCAATTCTGCCAGCCTCCCTCCTTTTACCTGTGAGATATGTTTACGCAAGGCATTGATCTCATGAATGGCAGCGCCAACTTCAAGGAGGATTGTAGTTATCTTTTGTTTATCTTCCAGAGTCACTCCTTCTGCTGGAAAGGGCATCAACGCTGATCCTCCCCCGGAAATCAAAAAGAACACAAGGTCTTTCTCTCCTGTTTGACTCAAAAACCGGGCGATCTGCTTGGCCCCGTTCAATCCCGCTTTATCCGGCACAGGATGGCCTGCCTCATTGACTTGGACGGTTTCTAAGGGAACAGTGTGACCGTACTTGACATTAACAATGCCGGTTTTCAGGCGATTGCCAAGAAGTTCTTCGATCGGCTGAGCCATCGCTGCCGATGCCTTACCCGTCCCGATAAGATAGATGTTGTCATATCCGGCAAGATTATACGTGCGGTCAGCGACCGTTAATGTGCTGTCCTGGAGGCTAAGATAATTTTTGACAGCATTAACAGGATCAACCGCCCTCACCCCTTCCTTAAAGATTGTGAAGGCATCTTTTCGAAGTTGCTCAAGTTTCATAGTCTTAAGTATACAGATTTGAGCATTTATAATTCAAGCCAGCCTCTTAATTCCAGGGAAAAAATCGTCTATTCAAGAAATCGCATACTCCACGGCAAACTCGGCATGGATGGTCGTTGTATCAAAGAGTGGGATGTCATAATCTTCCTGTTTAATAAGCAAAGGGATTTCTGTGCATCCAAGAATAATTCCTTCTGCTCCGTTGGCAGCAAGGTTAGCTATGATTTCTTTAAATTTATCCTTTGAAATGTCTTTTATCTCTCCCATACATAACTCACTATAGAGAATGTCGTGGACAATCTGCCTTTCTCTTTCATCCGGGATGATGGCTTCAATACCATGTTTTTCCCTTAATCTCTGTCGATAAAAATCTTCTTCCATGGTGAATCTCGTTCCCAGAAGTCCGACTTTATTCAGCCCCTGCTCATTAATTTTCTCAGCGGTAGCATCTGCTATATGGAGCAAAGGAATTCTGATGCTTTTCTGGACTTCCTCTGCCATCTTATGCATGGTGTTGGTGCAGATAATAATAAAATCCGCACCTCCCCGCTCCACTCTCTGGGCAGCATCGATCATGAGTTCTGTTGCCTCATCCCATTTTCCTTCATGCTGTAACTCTTCAACCTCTTCGAAGTCGACAGAATACATGATGCTCCTTGCAGAATGGAATCTCCCCAACCTCTCTTTCACTGTTTCATTAATGATCCGGTAGTATTCAAGAGAGGATTCCCAGCTCATTCCCCCTATGAGACCGATTGTCTTCATTGTGTCCCTCCGTTCTAAAAGCCGATTCTATCTTTACTTTAAAATATCAGAATTCATTTGTTAATATTAACATCTTTCTTGATTTATTAAAATAGTTATGTTAATGTTTCACATTAGTATTAACACTTGTTAATACTAAATAAT
>JAGLWV010000053.1 GCA_023133225.1 Candidatus Aminicenantota bacterium
TATTCACTGTAAATTATAAAAAATCAAGGGGTGATTATTTATGGAAAGAAATAAATACATTACAATTCCTGAGCTAGCTGAAATTCTGGGATTAAGCAGAGTCGCTGTTTTTAAGAAAGTCAAAAAAGGAGAAATTAAAGCAATAAAAATCGGGAGAAATTACGCCATCCCTAAAAAATTTATTGCCAATATTATGGGAAAAACTCTAAACAATGAAGAAAAGAGAGAAATAGAGAAGGCTGTAAAAAGGACAGTCAGAGAATATGGTGAAGTGTTAAAGCTTCTTGGCAGAGAATAATGAAAATGGTTTCTGTAAAAGAGGTAGAATACATTGCTTTTCGACTGGCAAAGGAACTGTTATCTTTTAATGAGCCGATTCCTGATTTTGTAACTCGTTTTCCTAATATTTTGGAGAGTTGCTTAGCTACTCCCTTCCAGAGTTTTTCTGGGAAATCTCTCTACTCAGGCTTTTTATCCAAAGCAAGCATTCTTTTCTACCTTCTGATTAAAAATCATCCCTTCCAAAACGGCAACAAAAGAATCGCAATAACCACCCTGTTTTATTTCCTCTATAAGAACAAAAAATGGCTGAAAGTTGACACACAAGAACTCTATAATTTTACAGTTTGGGTTAGCCAGAGCCCTCCGAAAGTCAACCAGGAAACCGTAAAAGCAATAGAGAAATTTTTAAAAGTTCATATGGTAAATCGCAATGATTAAAAGTAAAATAAATTTTTCAATCAAACAGAGAAAATGGATATAAAAAAAAGCCATCACGAGCGAAAAAAGAGAGGTTAAGATGAAAATCGAAACATTTGAGCTTGAAAGAACCCAATCTTTATGGGAAAACAGGGTGAAATACAACCTGACCGAAAGCGGTATTCATCCTTATTCTCTTGAGGAGCTTCTTGACAGGGATGAAATGGAAAAGCTTCTGTCCCTGCGGCTTGGCTACGGCCAGACAAACGGCTCCGAAGAACTGAGAGAGGCAATAAGCCGCCTCTATCCCGGGACTGATCTGGACAATGTCCTGGTGACAAGCGGCTCAGCCGAAGCGAATTTTATAGCTATCTGGACCTACCTCAATCCGGGAGACGAACTCATTTTAATGGTTCCAAATTATATGCAGATTTGGGGCATTGCCCGTTCATTTGGTATCACCATTAAACCCTTTCATCTCAAAGAAGAGCTCAACTGGGGACCGGATCTAGAAGAGCTGAAAAACCAGATATCATCCAGGACAAAAATGATTGCTGTATGCAATCCGAATAATCCTACAGGCGCTGTATTGAGTGAAGAGGCAATGAAGGAAATTGTCCACCTGGCTGAGGAGGCAGATGTTTTGGTCTATTCAGACGAGATATACAGGGGAGCAGAATTGGCGGGTGAAGAAACACCCACTTTTTTGGGGATGTACGACAAAGCCATCGCCTGCGCCGGACTCTCCAAGGCTTATGCTCTTCCCGGGCTGAGAATGGGATGGCTGGTTGGGCCAAAAAAGATGATCGAGAAGGCGTGGGCAAGCCGTGATTATACATCCATCTCTTCAGGAATTCTCAGCAACTATGTGGCAACATTGGCTCTTCAACCTGAGCTAAGAGAGAAGATATTGAGCCGCAACCGAAGATTCTTGAGGGAAAATTTAGCTGTGCTGGAAGAATGGCTGGGAAAATATAATAACCTATTCAGCCTGATTCCTCCCCAGGCAGGAGGAGTGGCGTTTCCCCGGTACGACATGGAAATCAATTCCACAGAGCTTGCCACTAAAATCATGCAGGAAAAAAGTGTATTTATCGCTGCCGGTGACTTGTTTGGAATGGACCACTACTTACGGATAGGGATTGGCTCTGAAAAGGATTATTTCACGGCTGGATTAAGCCTTATTGATGAAACTCTGCAAGAAATCATTCATAAATATTCAGGTTAATCAATCCACAGTCAGTGTTTTACTAATATTCCGAGGCTGGTCAGGATTGATTCCCTTTTCCTGGCTTACATAGTAGGCAATCTGCTGGGCAACAATATTCCCAAGGAGTGGAACAAAGAAGTAATTCTGAGAAGGCAGAGTAATGAGTTCATCTGAATTGAGAGAAAGAGAATCATCAAGCGGTGCTATGGTACAAATTTTTCCGAAACGGCAACTCACTTCATTGATATGGGAAAGAGTCATATAAACATCCTCAAGAGTAGAGAGGAAAATTACCCAATCGTCTTTCTTAATAATTGCCAGAGGACCATGTTTGAACTCAGAAGAATATATCCCTTCACAGGGAATATAGGTGATCTCCTTCATTTTTAAAGCTGCTTCCAGACATACACCAAAATTTATTCCATAGCCGAGATAATAGAGGTATTCCTTCTTTGCCAGAAAACGAGCAATCTCCTTACATTTTTCCGAAGTTTGGGATAAAGTCTCCTTGATAAGAAATGGTAGAGTTCCAAAATCTTCTTCTAAAGCTATAGTATGCTTATCCTTCCTCTTTCCCAATGTCAGTGATAAATAGAGTAAAATAATCACTTGATTGGTAAATGTTTTAGTGGCTGGAACACTTATTTCCACATTAGAAAGGAGAGGCAAATAGTTTTTTACCCTGAGCTGGAGAGAAGAACCGAGAACATTCACTAAGGCCAGAATTTTCTTCGCCTTTTTCTCTTCTAAAAAGTTCAAAACTCTCACCACGTCTTTTGTCTCTCCACTTTGAGAAATAAGAATATAAGCTCCCTGAGAAAGGTCTGCCTGACCGAGAACTGCTTTGAACGCACCAGCAACTACCGGGACTGCCTCGATTCCAGCGATATTATTCAAATAATATGCTCCAAGCACGCAGGCATTATAAGACGATCCTGAACCAATAAGATAAATCCTGCTTTCATCTTTCAATTCAGAACAGAATTCATCCATCTGACTTGGCTCTTTCAAGAAATTGATCAAAGCCTGAGCCTTCTCTGGCTGTTCATGAATCTCCTTAAGCATAAAATGAGGAAATTCTCCTTTTTCAGCTTCTTCTATTTCCAGAGTGCACTTGTATGGACTCCTCTCAATCTTTTCTCCTGAAGAAAGTTTCCGGATTTGATAGGAATTCCAACTGTATTCAACATATTCCCCATCATAAATCGAAACAATCGAATCCGTGAATTGAATGATTGATGGCAGATCAGAAGAGCAACAGATGAAATCATTGCCTATTCCAAGAAAAAGTGAAGAGTACTTCTTAACGCAGTACATCTTGTCTGAATTTTTCTGGGTTATCACATAAGCATAATCACCATTAAGGATGGTATCCGCTTCCTGGACAGCGTTCTTCATGTTTCTCTTTTGTTTATATTCCTCCTCAATAACATGAACCACAACTTCACCGTCATTTTCACCTTTGAAGACATGTCCTTTTTTCTCATATTCTTCGATGAGCTCCTTGGTATTCACTATGTTTCCGTTATGGGCACCCACCATGTTCTTCGAGCAATCGTAGTGGGGCTGCGAATTCTGCTTGGAAGGAGGCCCAAATGTTGCCCACCGAAGCTGAACTATACCTTTGTATCCTCTGAGTTTTTCAAAATTATATTTTTTATTGACCTCTTCGATCCCGCCGACATCCTTTTTCAACTCGATGGAATCAGATTCAAAAACCGCCATTCCAACAGAATCATATCCTCTGTAGGTTAGCTTTCTTCCTGCTCGAAGAAGATTTTTTCCTAAATCTTCTCTGAAATCCTTGTAAATAATCCCAAATATTCCACACATTTTTACGATACCTTATTATGCTCTATAAAATTTTATAATGGATGAGACAATAAAATCCTGCTGAGCTGTAGTTAGCTCCGGATAGATGGGTAATGCCAGAACCTCGGTAGCTGCCTTTTCTGCGACAGGCAAATCTCCCTTTTTGTAGCCTAGATAAGCAAAGCATTTCTGAAGATGGAGAGGTAAAGGATAATAAACGGCAGTGCCAATGCCGCTTTCTTTCAAGAATTCCTGCAATTTATCCCTTTGGCTGGCTTTTATGACATATTGATGGTAGGTGTGGTAATTTTTGATACCGCTATCCCTGTAGAGGGCTTCCGGAATTTGAACCAGGCCCTCTTCCAACACACCAGATTCTTTAAATATCTTATCGTAATACGAAGCTCTTTCTCTTCTCTCATGCTGCCAGCTCTCCAAGTAGTTGAGCTTGACTCTAAGAACTGCAGCCTGGAGTGCATCAAGGCGGAAATTACCGCCGAGAATATCATAAAAATATTTATCTCTCGATCCATGTCTTCTTAACAGCATCAACTTATGAGCCAACTTCTCATCATCTGTCAGAACCATTCCGCCATCCCCGAATCCCCCTAAATTCTTCGAAGGAAAAAAGGATAAAATACCACAACTTCCCATAGCACCGGCTTTCTTGACTCCATCAGGCCCAGGATATTCCGCACCGATTGCCTGTGCCGCGTCTTCGATCACGGCTAAATTGTATTTTTTGGCCAGAGCAAGGATTGAAGTCATCTCCGCACACTGCCCATAAAGATGGACTGGTATGATCGCTTTAATATTCGAATTCCCTCTTTCCTCTATCTCCTCTCTAAGCAATTCCTCCAGTTTGGCAGGATCTATGTTATAGCTCTTGTTTTCAATATCACAGAAAAGCGGCTTTGCTCTTTGCCTGGCGATCGCCCCGGCAGTAGCAAAAAAGGAGAAAGGGGTGGTTACAACTTCATCTCCATCGCCTACTTCCAAAGCCATTAAGGAAATTATCAGGGCATCGGAGCCTGAAGAGACTCCTACTGCGAATTTTATTCCGCTGTAAGCAGCTAATTCTCTCTCAATACCTTCAACTTCAGAACCTAATACAAACCTCTGGGAGGATATAACTTCTAGAATCTTCTGGTTGATCTCTTCCCGGATGCTCTGGTATTGCGCTTTTAGATCCAAAGGTGGAATATTCATTTCACTCTCCTTTCACTTAATAACTTTCTTTAACTTTTCCTTTTCTATGATCAACTGCCCTTGATAAGTAACATAATTGAGAAGGATGAGCACTCTTTCCTTTGCGGAAAGTTTTTTTTTGAATATTCCTTTTAAACCTCTCAAAGGCCCTTCCACGACTTCAATCTCATCGCCGACTTCGGGTTCTTCACCGTACTTACCGATCTCGATGAGTCCATTTACCTCCCTGGCCTTGATTGTACGGATAACTTCTTCCGGAATAGAGACAGGAACTTGACTAACTCCGACAATCCTTTTCACCCCCCTTGTGTACTTCACAAGCTGATATTGGGCAGGATAATCAAAATAGATGAATTCATATCCAGGGAAAAAAGCCTTTTTTTGATCCTTGTACTCATATTTCGGGTTGTAAATCGTGAATCCACACTCAGTAAACAATTTTTCAACCTGAAATTCCTTTTTAGGCTTGGTGTTAATAACAAACCAGTTTTTCATCTTGACCTTTCATTTATCAATATTGAATTTATTTTTGCACTTATAAGTATTAAAGAGACATTCAAAATATTTTCCTCCATTCCGCACCATTTAATCAATAAGGTCAAAACCACGGTATAATTCCGGGCGCCTATCCTGGAGAAAGTGTTTTTTTGCGTGAGATCGCGGTATCTGCTTTAAATCACAATCTGCGTAGAGGATACAGTCCTCTCCTTTTGGAGCCTGGGCAAGAATCCGCCCTTGAGGATCGACAACATACGACTCTCCTGCAAAATGAACAACCTCTTCTTTTCCGACACGATTAACAAGGGCTGCATAATACCCGTTTTGAAAAGCGGCAACCTGAAGCTCTGCTTCAAATAAACCTTCTGTCCATTCATCAACAGCTCCGGCTTGAGGAATCACAACAATTTCAGCCCCTTTAAGACCCAAAGCCCGCATGTATTCGGGAAAATGACGGTCATAGCAGATAGCTATACCGACCCGCCCGACTTTGGTTTCATAGACAAAATTTATATTATCCCCAGGTTTATAATACCCTCTCTCATAGAATCCTGGCCCTTCCATGATGTGGACCATCCGCGTCACTCCAAGGAGTTTTCCATCCGCATCGATCAGAGGAGAAGAATCATATGTATTCTCTCCATCTCTTTCAAAAAGATTCAAGACAACGACGACGCCATATTCCCTGGCAAGAAGAGAAAATTTTTCTGTTGTAGGACCGGGAATGGGCTCGGCTTTTGCCAAAGATTCAGGAGCTGAAGGGATTTGAGGCAAAAAAGGCAAAAAAGCTAATTCTGCAAAAGCGATCAGCTTTGCACCGGAGCCTGCAGCCTGATGAAAAGAGTCGATTCCCCGTTTGAGATTTTCCTCATAATCTTGCGTGGCATGTTGCTGGATCAGCGCGATTTTCATCGGATTCTCCTTTTTCCACTCGTTTTTCAGGTTGAATCGGACACCTGTTCCTTTATAAATTCTTCAATAAGGCTCTATTATAAGTGTGCCTTCTTCCCCGTCTTTATTAATAAATTTTATAAGCCTTTATAAATATCATTTTATTATATGTTCGGTCAATATTTTAAGGGACAATATCTGTGTATTTGGCCATGAAAGCGGAAAAGACGTTCCCTGTCTTATGCGGTTGTGCTGTTCTTCGTCTCCATCTATCGAAATCGAGTACAACCACATGCTTTTCATAAACTCAGGATAAAGATCAATTGGACGGAGTGGGAGGAATGTGTTGAAAAGAAAATTTTATAAGCTCAAGTGACAGGAAATTTCGACTGCCTCTCGATATGTTCTTTTATAATGCTGATGATTTCCTGGGAAGTATCTACAAATTCTATGCCTACTTCGAATAACTCGTCAGCATAAAGTGTTTTGACCCGGCGAACCATTCCTATAGCACTGACCACTCTGGGTGGTTCTTTTAATGAGAGCTCAATTTTTATCATCGAGTTTATCGGTAAAAATGTGTTGGTCTGGATTTTAATTCCAGCAGCGGAGATATCTTTGGTTAAGTGATAGATAATCTTCCTGCCGGGTGAAAGGCTATCCTTAGAGACTAGAATAATGGTAACTTTGGCTTCCTCTTTTATCCGTTTTGCTCTTCTTTTATCTGACATGAAGTTAAGTCCTCTATCCTGCTCATAACTCCACAAGAGCATCGTATCTTGTTTTTGCTATTTGTTTCATCAATTTAGTTAAAATCTCCCTCTGTCTTCCTCTTCAAACGGGCATAAATTCCGTTCCCCTCTAAAATGAGAGATAAAAAATATATATCATATAATAAAATTGTATCTTTAATTCTTCCCGTTTCCGCGAATGACATATAATTTCTGAATAGTAGTAGTAAGAACGCGGTTGCCAAATTCAAGACGCAGTCCACAAGCTGCAAGAGTATCGACTTTAATAATGCTTCCTCCCCATGTGCAGCCTGAAATTGTAGCCTTCATGGGCGACAATCCTTTCCGATCGAACCAACCTCCAGAAACAAGATAGACATCCTCATCAACAACAAGGAGATAATAGACTGAATTCCTGGTTCTGACGATCACCATATCCCCAAATTGCAGGTCTTCTTTACGAACTTCTTTCAAACGAACCGTTTCCTCGACAATCTTGTCAAGGCTCTGCGCAAGTTCAGACATAGTCTCTATTATCTCGAAGTATGTAAAGTATTGGTATTTCTTTCCATATTTTAGCAAAAGAATATCAATTAATTATAAAAAGGTCAAATAAAATAATCCTGAAAATATTTAATATTTAATGGCTCTTCAATGATAAAGCATACAGACTCTGAACTGAAATATCCAGGATAAAATCCTATTCATTTGGGGCAGTTTTTATGAAGATTTCGGTACGTGTTGGGAGGTTTGTCTGGAGCGTCTGGCTCTATCCATCTTCAAAAACAACCTTCACCGGAACCGGTATGGATAAAGAATCCCCTTTGCGTTCGACCGTGGTCACCGCTTGTTTTTTATTCGTATTTTAGCGCATTCACCGGATTGACAACAGCCGCTTTGACAGCCTGGAAGCTGACTGTCAGCAGTGCAATGATAAGTGCCAGCCCTATTGCAAGTACGAACGTTGCCACTCCCAGGTTGGACCTGTACGCAAAACCCTGTAGCCAGTTTTTCATGATAAAATATGCAACTGGCCAGGAAATAATGTTAGACAGCAGGACCAGCACAAAGAATTCCTTACACAGCAAGAGCGTAATCTGCCGCGTAGAAGCGCCGAGCACCTTGCGGATTCCGACCTCTTTAGTCCTCTGCTCTGCGGTAAACGATGCCAGCCCGAAAAGCCCAAGACAGGCAATAAACACCGCAAGGATTGCAAAATATTTGAGGAGGCCCCCCATTCTTTCCTCTGACCTGTAGTACCACTCAAAATCCTCGATGAGGAATCTGTATTCAAATGGATAGTCCGGGATAATGCTTTGCCATGTTTTTTCAATAAAATCCAACGAAGCCGTTATATTCTCAGGCTGGATTCTGACAAAAGTGTAATTTTGCCTTTCCGGTGGCACAATATATATGGCCAGCGGTTCTATCTTATTCCGGACAGAGTGATAATGAAAATTCTTCATAACACCTATGATCTTGCCCTTTCTTCCTACAAAGGAAAAAGGTTCGCCAACTACTGATACTTTCCCCATGAGTTTTGCAACTTCTTCATTGACGATAAAAGCTTCTGTCTTATCTGTCGTATATTCTTCAGAAAAGCTTCTCCCTTCTGTCAGTTCAATTCTAATCGTATCTATATAATCAAAATCCACACCACTCAGGCCGATCAATACAACCTGGTCAGGATCTTTCCCGTCCCATCTTGCTCCGCTTGAGTTACTCCCGATATTCGAAGGCTTGTGAGTCGATCCTGTAACGCCCAGGATTCGGTGATCCCTTATTAACGCATTTTTAAGTGCGGCATAAGACTTCTCTGCTTCCCCTCTCATCTGAATATATACCAGGTGTTCTTTGTCATACCCAACCTCTCTATTTTTCATGTAATGGAGCTGTTTATAAACAACGGCTGTCCCAATGATCAGAAAGATGGAGAGAGCAAACTGGATGACAACAAGCACCCTTCTGAAAAGGGCGCTCGCGGCCCCTGATTTCAGACTGCCCTTCATTACCCTGACCGGTTGGAAGGCAGAGAGGAAAAGCGCCGGATAGCTTCCCGCAACAAGCCCTGTAAAAAGTGTGATCCCGATAAATCCGGCTAAAATCTGCCAATTCCCCAGGACGCCTAATGATAATTCTTTGCCGGACAATCTATTAAAAGAAGGCATCAATAGAAATACCATAGTTACTGCGAAAGCGAGTGCGATAAAAGCATAAATAACCGATTCTCCATAGAACTGCCTGACGATATGCCCTTTGAGCGCTCCCACTACTTTTCTCATACCGACTTCTTTTGCGCGGTTTGCCGAACGGGCTGTAGACAGGTTCATGAAATTAATGCAGGCGATCAAAAGGACAAACAACGCAATAACAGAGAAAATATACACATACTTCATTTGCCCCATATCTTTTCTGTAGCCGAAATATCCATGCAGATGGATCCGCGAATACAGCGCAAGTTCAAGCTCGGTCACGGAATCTGGAACATGTTTCTTGATGAAACCACGTATCTTTTCATTGACCTTCTGAACAGGAATGTTCTTCTGAAGCTGTACAAACGTGAAGATTGAATTCGATCCCATGTGTTCACTGACTGCCTTTATCCTTTTTAGAAATTCATAGGGAACAACCATATCGAACTGCAAGTAGGAATTATTAGGGATATTTTTCATGACGCCTGTAACCTTAAAATCAAACCTGTTATCGCCTGAAAATACCTTACCGATTGGATCCTCCTCACCGAAATATTTTTCTGCCATTTCTTCGGATATAACCAAAGAGAAGGGATCATCGAGCGCGGTTTTGCTGTCACCCTTGACAAATGGAAAAGTGAACATCCGAAAGAAGGCTGGGTCAACAGCTTTTATACGGCTTTCATAAAAAACCTTATCTCCATAGCGCAGCAACTGCCCCCCAACCCCAACATACCGGGTCGCATCAATAATCTCCGGGACTTCCTCTATGAGCGCTGGCGCCAATGGATAGGGCGTCACTGTGACATGATACACCCTGCCTGAATAGTGCTGGTTTTCTTCGACGCGATAGAGATCAGGCGCATTTTCATGGAATGTGTCGTAGCTCAGCTCATCCAGAACCCAGATCAGTGTAAGCAGGCAACAGGCCATTCCGATCGCCAGCCCGGCAATATTGATAAAAGAATAACCCTTATGTCTTCTTATGTTTCTCATTGCGATCTTAAAGTAGTTTCTGAACACAATTTATCTCCTTCTTTTTTTATTGATTATTGTCGAGTGATCTTTGAGCTAAAATAGAAAATCCTCATTTAGAATAGACGTGGGAAAAGACAATAAGGTTGACTAGGTTTCAAAAAAAGTTAGATAACTTGAATTATTAATAAAAACTGCCGACACTATATTTTATTTACAATGATATGAGCTTGTTATGTTGTTTTTCTCATAACCAAGGTTCCGGCTTTCTTCTATATTCTCAATATTAATATAAGTCGGCATTTTTTCCCCTTCGGGCAAAAAAAAAGGGGACAGTCCCCTTTTTTCCATCTTTCACTTTTTTCAGTGCCAAAAATATAAAAAAGGGGACTGCAGGCTGTCC
>JAGLWV010000054.1 GCA_023133225.1 Candidatus Aminicenantota bacterium
GCTTTACGGCTTTGTCTGGTAAAAAAGGGGACAGTAGTATAAAAAAGGGGTAATAAAAAAGGGGACAGGCAACTTTTTTGGAAAAAAGTAGCCTGTCCCCTTTTTTGCCTGTCCCCTTTTTCACTGTATTTGCCTGTCCCCTTTTTTCTTTTAAAAATACCAGAATAACCAGGCTCATCACACTTATTGACAAGAATCCTTCAATATTTGACTATAAAATTTCTCTATGATATAGGGAATAAAGACTGCTAGAAGGTGGAAATTGGATAAAAAAAGCAGTAAATTGCAGCATGCATAAAAACTAATTTTCCATAAATAATAAGGAGTCAAATCGTGAAAGAGCAAAAGAAAGATTTAACAGCCCAGACCCGCAAATTTTCCCGGCGCCAATTTATCGGAAGCGCGGCTGCCGCCGCTGCAGCCTTGTCTGTGATACCAGCTAAGGCCGGGACGAGGAAGACACTCCTCGGTACGGAAAAAGTAGGCTTCAAGCTTAAATATGCACCCTATCTGGGTATGTTCGAAAAACATACAGGGAAAGATCCGATCGACCAGCTCAAATTCTTTGCTGACCAGGGTTTCCGGGCCATGTTTGACAACGGTCTTATGAAGCGCCCTAAACTCCAGCAAGAAGCCATTGCCCGGGAGATGGACCGTCTCAACATGACCATGGGCCCCTTTGTGGCCTATGCTGATTTTTCTAAAAAATCTTATGTCACCCGGGATAAAGATATCCGCCAGATGCTGGCTGAAAGGATCAAAGCGGCAGTGGAGGTAGCCAAAAGAGTCAACGCCAAATGGACACTGGTGGTGCCAGGCCGTTTTGACGAGGGTCTGGAATGGGACTACCAGACTTCTAATGTGATCGAAAATCTCAAATGGTGCGCTGAAATCTGCGAGCCTTCCGGACTGGTGATCGTGATCGAACCATTAAACGCCTGGAAAAACCACCCCGGACTCTTTCTGACCAAGATACCCCAGGCCTACCAGATCTGCAGGGCCGTGGGCAGTCCCAGCTGTAAGATCGTCAATGACCTCTATCACCAACAGATCACAGAAGGCAACCTGATCCCTAATATCAACATGGCATGGGAAGAAATCGCCAGTTTCCATTTGGGCGACAATCCAGGCCGCAAGGAACCCCTTACGGGTGAAATCAATTATAAGAACATTTTTAAGCATTTGTACGCCAAGAAGTATACAGATGTACTGTGTATGGAGCACGGGAAAAGTCAGCCCGGCAAAGCAGGCGAAAAGGCTGTGATCGAAGCCTACCGGGCCTGCGATGACTTTTAAATGCAGGTCATAACCACACATTCCTTTGGTTTGCTGGCAGTGCCTGATCGGGCAAAGTTAAAATAATAAATATTTATTAAGGAGTGAACATGAATATGAAAAAAAAGGAAAAAGAGCCTGGTATTTCCAGACGGGATTTTATCAAAGCCTCTTCAACTGTATCCATGGCTGCCATGATATCCGGAACCGGCATTCTTTTTGCCTCAGGTTCCGACAAAATCAGAGTTGGTCTGATCGGCTGTGGCGGCCGGGGAACCGGGGCAGCCATCGACTGCGTCAACTCTTCACCCAATATAGTGATCACAGCCATGGGAGATCTGTTCAAAGACCGCCTGGACAGCTCCTTGAACCGGCTCAAGAAAAAACTGAAAAAAGAGAATCTCTTGGTTTCCCGGGATGCCTTCTTTTTTGGTTTTGATGCTTTCAAAAAAGTAATTGCCTGTGATGTAGACATGGTCATCCTGGGTGCTCCGCCCCATTTCCGTCCTGAACACCTCAAGGCAGCCGTGGAAGCGAATAAGCATATTTTCATGGAAAAACCGGTGGCCGTGGATCCAACAGGTGTACGTTCCATCATAACCAGCTCAAATCTAGCTGAGAAGAAGAGATTGGCGATTGTGGCTGGAACCCAACGCCGCCACCAGGCCCATTACCTGGAAATTATGAAACGGATACACAAAGGAGCTATCGGTGAGATTGTATCCGGTCAGTGTTACTGGAACATGGGCGCACTCTGGGTACAGCGTGCATGGGAAAATTGGTTCTATCGCAAAAGCAAGGACTGGTCAGACATGGAATGGCATTGCCGCAACTGGCTGTTTTTAACCTGGTTGTCCGGAGATCATATTGTGGAACAGCACGTGCATAACCTGGATGTGATCAATTGGGCAATCGGGTCCCATCCTGTGAAATGTACAGGCATGGGAGGCCGGCAGGTTCGCACCGCTCCGGAATACGGTAATATCTTTGATCATTTTGCTATCGAATACGAATATCCCAACGGAGCAAGGGTGATGAGCATGTGCCGTCAGACTTCCGGATGCAGCAATAATGTATCGGAACGGGTGATCGGTACCAAGGGATCGACTTACACAGACAGCGCCAATGGTTACATCCAGGGTGCCAATGCCTTTAAATATGAGGATGAATCCCCTAATCCCTACGTCCAGGAACATACCGACCTGATTAAAAGCATCCGGAATGGCAAGCCCTTAAACGAAGGGAAACGAGTCGCTGAAAGCACTCTGACAGCGATTATGGGCCGCATGAGCGCCTACACAGGCCGTTCCCTAAGCTGGGACTGGGTGATGAAAGCCTCCAAACTCGATCTTTCCCCACCCCGTTACGTGATGGGCGAACTGCCGGTTAGACCCGTAGCTGTTCCAGGAGAAACACAACTGATCTGATCTTCATTTACCCGATAATTGAAAACCGGGCTATCATGTTAATATTATTGAAGATAAATGAAGGTGTCGGCATATTTTATGAATAAGTCAGGTTAATTGTTCAGGGCGGTTACCGGCAACGCTGCCAGTCCGAGCCGCTGTAGAAGTGTTCAAGCTCATTCCATAAATCTTTGATATTGCATGTCATGATGATCAGGTTTTGTTTCTCTCCAGCCTGGTCACGGACATAGTCAGGAATATGGAGTTCCTCCTGAAATCCGAGTTTCCGGAAAATCCGCTGAGCGGCAATTTGAGGGTTCATCATCTTGACAACGACCTGCTCCACGTTTTTTTCGATTGCAAGAAAATACAGCTCTCTCACCAAAATCATTCCCAGGCCTTTATGTTGAAATGGCCTGGCCACGATGACGCGAAGTTCTCCCTGATGCTTGCGCCATTCTTCGCCGGAAAGCTCAAGAGCTCCATCGGCAATTATTTCATCTTCGAAGAGGGCAACCAGACGAAAAACATTACCCGCCTTGGTTAACTTGATTCTCTGTTTAACGACCTCTTTGTTTGTAACATCAATCCTTAAATATTTTCGGTCCTCTGGCGGAAGGTTAGAGTAAAATTTCATCAGCCTGTCAAGATCATTGATATGGAGCTTCCGGATTAAAACCTTTGTCCCGTCCTTCAAAGTTTCTTTTTTTTCCATTAATAAAAACTCCTTTGTAAAGCGCTTAAAATATAGGAACGAATTGAAGAAATGTCAAGCTTCTCGTGTTTATTCTTTAGATTTTCTGCACGATCAAATAAAAAGCTCGTGAAACAGGAAAAAAGGTCTTGTCCCCTTCAACTTAGCCAGATAGCCTATGTATTTGGGTATCACCTGGTATCTGTTGCTGCCGGACCATAATAAAGGGAGTTGAAAAACAGCATGAATGTCCCATGCGGTTGAGCGCGGTTTTGTGGACGGAAGCCGAACATGATGACCTTGCCTTTTCCATAGTCAATCTCTACAAGAGCGGGTTTATTATGGAAGATATGATCTCCAATAAGACGACCGCTCATGAATGGATTGCCGTTGGGATAACGGGCTACGACTTTTAAAGATGAAAGCAATGTTTCCTTCTCATCTGATTTTTTCATATCCGTCTTTATTAATTCAAAGACCGGACTCCCATAAAAAACGACATTGGCACTATTGTCCATCCCATAAGCGATAGGATGAGTGTTTTCCACATCCACTCTAAGAATCGCACTGGGGCAGAAAAATTCGGTGGAGGGAAAACTTCGGGCGACATTCTGCAGGGGGACCTTAAAGTGGTCTATAGGTAATTGGCAAGAAGCATTGAGCGTGATCAAAGTCCCTCCATTTTTGACGAACTGGAGTAAAGCAGCTAATCCGTGCTCTCCAATCCCGCCAGCGTATTGGGTGGGAACCCTTCCTTCTCTGTGACCATTGATAATGCGTTGAGAAGATATGTTCGTTAATACAATGACATCGTATTTTTGCTTGAGATTTCCATTCCGTATTTCTGCATCGTGAACTTTTGTATAAGGAAACTTCCAGTTATCGAATATCCAACGGGTCCAGCCCTCATCCATGTTGGCTACCCAGGGCTTGTAGAGGCCTAATTTAAGTGGCTTCAGTTGCATAAGATCACCTGGGGAACTACCCTCCTGTATCTGAAGATTAAATTCTTTGGCCAGAGATTGTATTTTGTTTCTGATACCTTTACCAGAGATGACGATTGCTCCTGCCGGATATTTCCTCCTGCCGGAAGTGAAAGGTTTAGTTGCCCAGCTAACATTCATTCCCTCCTGTAAAAGCCGATTAACGGCCCTGTAACTGTCCAGGACAGTATGATCCAGAATGAAGGTGTTTCCACTTCCGCTGACTTTTCCTGTGGGAAAAACTGCTTTTTGGACCGTGCTCAATTGAGCCTTGAAAGGAGAGTCCACCTTTACAGCCTCCACTCCCATTTGGTAAGCCAGTGTCCAACCGGTCAGATCAAAAGTCCGTTCCGGCGGACCGCCCTCATACTGTCTTCGGTCCGGATAGATTTGCGGGCCCAGAATATCTATTATAAATGGCCGGTAGGGTTGAGACATCAGGGCAACATAGGTCCCGGCAGGATATTCGCTGTTTTCTGCCCGAAAGGACTTTTCGGCTTTATGGATCTCGACACCGTTAGCAATGAGAATATTGACCATCTTGGCTACAGTGTTAGGATCTTTCTGGGTTTGAGGGATGACATAAGCATATGGTGCTTCGGTATTCCCCTTTTCTATGGAATTTCTTGCCATACGGTACATATTCAGAAGATATTTTTCTTTGTGTTTGGCTCCTGTTTCTAAAAACCCGATGGAAGACCAGTAGGCATACTCAACAATATCCCGGAGCCGCCACCAACCACCCGGCCAGGGACTGGGGTAGTTTATGGTCTGAGTATTTCCCTGTTTGCCGAGTCCACCGCTGCTTTTTCCAGTCAGATCTCCTGGCCTCTGGAAAATGGGTGTGGCGAGCGGAATGCTGGCTGCTTCAAAAAGTATCGTGGTAACATTATGCCAAAGGGCACAGGTGTGAATCGCCGACATCCACCAATGGTTCCAGTTGGCGTAGTGCATGACTGCGATTTTGCCCTGTTCTTCCAGCACAGTCCGCATATAGGCTCCGGTCAGTTCTATTTCTCGAGTGAGCAAGGGATCCAGGGAATGGTGACGGGGCTCAAATAAAGGCGAAAGAAACAGGCGGGCGTCTGAGTTTCCCATGTGATGCATATCCATAAAAATCTGCGGGAACCATTCATGATAAAGGATGTTATTCACATACTGTGTTTCGATTTGTGTATGCATAAAGGCATCGCGGTTGTTATCATGCCCGACATAATGATGGTATAACCAGGGCATGGGGGATGTCTCATAGGGTGTTCCCACATTCTTTCTATACCAATCCACCACCATGATGTTGCCGTCTGGATTCCAACTGGGGACAAGCAGAAAAATCACATTTTCCAGGACCTCTTTAATTTCTTGAGAATTACTGGTAGCCAGAACATAACCGAGTTCCGGGGACATCTGAGTGGGACCAATTTCGCTGGCATGCATACTGCAAGTGATCAGCGCGATGGTCTTCCCTTCTTTGGCTAAGCGGCTGGCCTCTTCCTTAGAGATTCTTCCTTTTGCCAGTTCTTTTGCGATTTTCTTGTATTTTTCGAGCATGGAAATATTCTCTGGAGAAGAGATGATGGCAAGAATAAACGGGTTTCCCAGCGTCGTCTTTCCCAATTCCTCTACCTTAATCCTGCTGCTTTCAACTGCTAAAAGTTGGAAGTATTCATAGATTTTTTCCCAGCGGATCAACTTGAAATCCTCTCCAGGTTTATGCCCAAAAAATGTATCTGGCTTAGGAATGTCAGCCGGAAAAGCATTGACAGTCAGACCACAGATGAAAGCCAAAGTGAGAATATGAGTTGTGATTTGTTTTAAATTCAATCCAAACCTCCTGATATTTTGATTTGTATCAGGCTCAAAGGCCAAAAGTGTGAGAGTATTCTCTGCAGTCCCAATTGAAGGAATGAGTTATGGGAATTTGCATTTGGCCTTTTCAGCGCCTTCGATGAATTTAGTATATAAAATATCACATAGTCAATCTAGTAAAAATCTAGCACTTGATTATTCCAACTTCAGACTGATTGCCGGTTAATATTTAGCGACGTTTTTTCAAATGAAGAGATGATTAAAGAAATATTTCGTTTGTCTATTGTGCATAAATTTCTCATTGATATACCTAAGTGTTCTAGGTATAATGTATATTAGATATATGAATATAGTGAGGTGAGCAATGGTATCAAAAGTCTTGGCAGCTGCTTCAACAAAACCTGTTATTTTGTCCATCCTGACCAGAGGGGAAATTTATGGATATCAAATCATCCAAAATGTCATAGAAGTTTCTGGTGGCACTTTAGAATGGTCCGAGGGCATGCTTTATCCAGTCCTCCACCGTATGGAAAAGGAAGGATCCATCCAGTCTCAATGGAGGATTTCTGAAAATGGCCGCCGTCGGAAATATTATAGATTAACTGAAAAAGGAAGGAGAGAACTGGAGCTTGAGAGAGAACAATGGATGAGTGTTCATAAAGTGCTTTCCAAGTTGTGGAAACCTCTTCCCGCTTTAGATTAAATGAAGATCAGACTGAGTGATAAAGAGGAGAAAAAAGTGTTTAATCTGGAAAAATCCATAAAGCAATGGCGAAAAAGCTTAAATAAAAATGAAGCTCTTGAAGACGGCTATAAGGAGGAACTGGAGTGCCATCTCAGGGATAAGATAGAACATCTCATGAGCCATGGGGCATCGGAGGAAGAGGCCTTTCAAGAAGCCCTTGGAAAAATTGGTGATGCCAGCCATATCGGCGGTGAATTTCATAAGACCAATACCCGTCATTTGAGCGGGCGTCCGCCCTGGAGAAAGAGCTTATGGATGCCGGGGCTGCTTTCCAGTTATTTTAGAATTGCTTTCAGGAAGGTCAGAAGGCAAAAAATCTATTCTTTTATTAATGTTGCCGGTCTTGCTGTTGGTATTGCCTGCTGTGCCGTTATTATTTTATATGTCACCAATGAACTGACTTATGATAATTTCCATAAAGATGTCGATCGTATCTACCGGATTGCCACCCATAGAATAAATATTGTAGGAGAATTCTGGATGTCTACTACCCCTGCGCCCCTTGCATTAGATTTAAAGGCAAATTATCCTCAGGTGGAAGAGGTAATAAGGGTGGTTCCACCTTATGAGAACGCCAGTCATGTTCTAGTAGTCCAGGGAGAAAAAAGGTTTTTTGAAAACCGGGTCTGGTTTGCTGATCCCGAGATTTTTAGATTATTTAGGATGCGGTTCCTCCAGGGCGATCCGGCGACGGCGCTTGTGAAACCCAATGCTGTTGTCTTAACAAAAGAAATAGTGGAAAAATGTTTTGGAGAAGAAAATCCCCTTGGTAAAACTCTTCAAATCGAACTCGATTACGATATTCGCCCGGTCAAAATTCAGGACTTCGAGATAACCGGGATCATTGAAAATTCGCCTGCGAATACACATCTTAAATACGATATGTTTATATCCATGGCTACCATGCTCAGTAACCTTTCTGATTTTAATGAAGACTGGATTATCCCCAAGGCTAAGTATACTTATATTAAACTCAATCCAGCGGTTGATGTTAATTTTTTTGAAGAACAGATCCAGCAGATTGCAAAAAAGTATACTGATATATATGAGGAAAGATTTAACAGGAAAATGGATCTGTATCAGTATTTTCTTCAACCGATAAAAAAAATCCATATGTATTCTTCTAATCACCGCGAAATAGAGCCGTCCGGCAACTGGTATTACATTTATATTTATTCCATCATTGCGTTCTTAATTTTACTGATCGGCTGTATGAATTTCATGAACCTTTCTGCAGCTCTATCAACCATGCGGACAAAAGAAGTGGGATTACGGAAGGTAGTAGGAGCGCAGCGCCGGCAGCTTGTGTGGCAGTTTCTGGGAGAGTCTCTTCTGATCACAATTCTTGGATTTATATTTGCCCTTGGATTGATTTCTTTACTTTTGACTTTTTTTAACGAAATGGCTGGAACGGAATTATCTTTAGCAGGTCTCAAACAGCCGATAGTTCTTCTTTCGCTCTTGGGATTGCTGTTGTTTGTGAGTATTGGCTCTGGAAGTTATCCGGCTTTTATCCTTACATCCTTAAAGCCCGCCTCTATTTTTCAGGGAAGGTTAGCCCCAACTTCCCGGGGCTCCATGATGCAAAAATTCCTCGTTATAGGTCAATTTGCCATCTCTATCTTTCTGGTTATTTGTTCCTTGACTGTTTTTAAACAATTAAATTTTATGAGGGGACAGGCATTGGGATTTGATCTTGAGCAAAAGCTTATTCTTCGCGTTAAAAGCAATCTTGGATATTTTAGAAGGAATTACGAAGCGGTTAAAAAAGATTTTCTTAATTATCCGTCCATTATTGGTGCAACTGTTTCTTCTTCGGTTCCTGGCGATAAGAGTGATTCAGGCTATTATATGACCACTAAAAAGGAAGATTTTAAAGGCGCCAGCAGGTTAAAAGTTATAACAATGGACTATGATTTTATGCCTGAATATGGGATCAAAATGGTGGCTGGAAGATCCTTCCAGCGAGAGATGGGAAATGATGAGACTGGGTCATACCTGATCAACATGGCTGGGGTGAAAGAATTAGGTTTTAATTCGCCAGAAGAAGCTATCAACAAGTACTATCAAGCCTCTTACCACAGGATAACAAAAAGAATAATAGGAGTCACAGATGATTTTCATTACCGTGGAATGCAGGAAGTCGTTGAACCGCTGGTAATGGATATTGAAGATTCGCTGATGAATACACTGACTTTATCCATAACTATAGAAAATATGGATGGTCTTATGGCTTTTGTAAAAAATAAATGGAATGAGCATTTTCCCGGGGTACCTTTCGAATATTCCTTCCTGGACGATGATTTTAATCGTGAATACCGCTATGAAAAACAGATGGGCCGGCTGCTGAGCATTATAACAACGCTGGGGCTCATCATTGCCTGTCTTGGCCTTTTTGGCCTGGCATCATTTGTCACACAACGCCGCCAGAAGGAGATCGGCATCCGCAAGGTCCTGGGTGCTTCGATCTCAGATATTGTGATCATGCTTTCAAAGAAGTTTGTTGGTCTTATCCTCATTTCAGTTTTAATCGCCTCTCCCCTTGCCTGGTATTCTATGAACAAGTGGTTGCAGGATTTTGCGTATCGTATCGATATGAATTTGATTTTATTTGTAATTGCTGCGGCGGCAGCCTGGATTATTGCTCTACTCACTGTCAGTTTTCAGGCGATTCGAGCTGCCTCTGCCAGTCCTGTGAACTCCCTGAGAGATGAATAATCCAGGTTACACTGGATTATTCATAAAAACTGCCGATACCATCATTCATTTCCTACGATATCCGCTTTATTGCATGGTTTTCACAAATTTAAGATAACCGCTTTATTTATGGGTTTTTCTTTTAATCATAATCGGCTTTTTTTACCCTCCAGGCGTAAAATGTGGATCAAATCTTTCTTTTTGACAATATTAGCAAATCATCAGGTAGAGTGAAACGTTAAACGGTTTGCCAAACATAAAGATTTGACCCCCTATTAACGAGATATTGACAAAAAAACTAATTATTAATACAATTCTCGTGTCAGTTCAGCAAAAAAGATTCTAAAACAAGAATCTATAATCTCATTATGAGCTGTGAGCTTTTTTAATGAGCAATTTGATTAGCCACAAGGGGAGACAGGGGATGATGAGAAAAAACGTAAAAGCTAAAAAAAGGCATAAGGAACAGGGTTTTGTTCTGATTATTGGCTTTTTCATGATGGCTTTTTTGCTCCTTCTTGCTGTGTCATTTTTATTCCAGCTCTCTAATGACAATATGTCCAGTCGGATATTCGTCAATTCATCCGTAGCCCTCTCATTGGCTGAAGCCGGTATAGAACGATCTATCTGGGAGTTTAATCATGGAGATATCTTGAACTGGAGTGGAGATGACGACCTGCGGACACTGACTATTTCCGATTTTCAAACGTCCAACGGGACGGTTATGGGAAATATCGAAATAAGTATCACAGATCCTGAGGGAGACAATCCTGTCATAGAAGCCACAGGAAGTGTTACCCATGGCTCTCAAACTGTATCCAGGATAGTCAGAGTGGAGTTCCAGTATTATTCTCCCATTCCTGCACCATCAAATGCGATCAACATCTATGGCAGCCCCAGCAAGCATGCCACGCTAAAAATTCTGGAACATGATAAGAAGCACAATGGGGAAATCGTGATCAGTGGTTTTAATGCCGGCCGAGGCTCCAACAAGCTGGCCCTGGGAGTGGGAGACGCCGATACGCTTGACGCAATCATCAACGACCTGGGCAAACATCTAAAAAAAGGGGGAGACCTGGAGGATACGCTGGTTGGTAATCCCGTGAACACCTACACCGATAAGAATGGAAACACCTTCACTGCGAGTATTGGACAGGTAGATACCAGGGGATTCGATCCTGACCTGATGGAGGAGTATGCCCAGATATTAGCGGACAATGCCCGCTCCCTGACACGGACCCAAACATTCGACCTCGGCGGAGAGGAGAATGACGACACAATCCTCGACCCGGACGGTGACGGGTATGTTCGGCTGGGAGGCCAGGAAGAGGATGTGATCTATATGACTAACGGGAAACTCAAATTAGAGAGGAACCTGGTCATAGAGGGAACCGGAACACTCGTTATCGATGGAGGAAAGCTTGATCTGAAACATGCCACCCTTGACTGGGATAGGGATATCTATATCCTGGGCAATGAGAAGAAGGGAGACGCGCAGTTCAAAGTCCGGCATGCCAACGTGGACATCACCGGAGATATATTTCTTCTCGGATCGGATAACGGTAAAGTAAAGATGGACTTACACAATGATGACGGAAAGAACGATGGATATACAAAAATTAAGGGTTCTATTCTGGCTATGGGAGGAACGGGTGATAATAGCAAAGCGGAATTTAAAGTCCATCATGGCGATCTGGATATCGAAGGATTCATCACCCTGAGCGGGACTAAGACTAAACTGGATATATCCCAGCAGGCGCCTCATTTCGGTAAGAACGACATCCGGATCGAGGGAGGCATCTGCCTCGTGGTGCCTGAGGTTGAAAAGGAGAAAAAGGAAAAAGCCGAGATCAAGCTGCATGCCCGCGGCGGTGGAGAAGGTGACTTTGTCATCCAGTACAACAGTGATATAGTCAAGGCTGCGGCCAAGCGACTCGGCAAGAAATTGGATCTGCCACCCAAACATACTGTCGTCTCCTGGCAGGAAAAAAAGATACCGCAATAACACTCCGAATGCTATGCTGCGGCAGCTTCGGCAAAATCATTTGAGTTCCCGTATCCAGATATTCCGGTACCGGACAGGATTCCCGTGATCCTGGAGTGAGAGAGGCATCTTTTCAGGATGCGGCTTGTAAGGAACGTGTTTTTTCCATGCAGTCGGACCTAACAGCTCGACGTTATCCTGAACCAGGACACCATTGTGCAAAACGATCATACGGACCGGATGGATAAGATTTCCATTCTTATCAAAATGCGGTCTGTGAAAAATGATATCAAAGGCTTGCCATTCGCCGGGAGGGTGGCAGGCATTCACCAGCGGTGGAAACTGGCCGTAGACGGAAGCAGCCATTCCATCGGCATAGGTCCTGTTATTATAAGAATCGAGTACCTGAAGCTCATAGGTATCCATCAGGAATACCCCGCTGTTCCCCCTCCCCTGCCCCTTTCCAACAACCGGCAGTGGGGCTGCCCATTCAATATGGAGCTGGCAATCGCCAAAATTCTGTTTTGTCCTGATAGACCCTGTTTTTTTGACAACCTCCATATAATCCTGCTCAACTTTCCATCTTGCCGGCTTTCCTTTACTGTCACACCATTGGGACAGGTCTTTTCCATTAAAAAGGACAAGGGCGTCTGAAGGAGGTTGTCCGGGGATACCGGCCACCCCGGGTTTGACGACCGGAGGCAGAGGTCTGTTCATATCATGGATTTTCCACTCCTGTTCAGTATTATTTTCGATTTCATTGTTGAAATTTTCCTTGATGCCACCTGTAGATGTCATGATGAATACCGGAGCCAGAATAAAAAAAACCAAAGCAATTCCTCTCATGTTTGTCTCCTTGCTGCTTAAAAAAAATGCGGTGAGACTGATCGACTCCTTAAATATTCTGGGTGGAACCCAGCTCAACCACTTCCGGCTCGAGACCAAGCTCCGCCAGGATCAGGTAAACGGTAAAGCCCACAATAAAAGACATAAGCGTTTCTAACCCGTAGGAAAAACCTATTCCGGGAATCACACCCAAAATTCCCACGAAAAATCCTACCGCCCATGCGATATAGCCTGCCCAGTTGATTCCCTGCCGTGGACCGGACCATTTGCCACTGCGCAGATAATCAGCCACCATGGCACCTATGATCGGTCCGAACGATGCTCCGATTATGAGGAAGAAGCCTACAAGGTTTTGAGCCACTCCTGTTGCTGCCAGGACGGTTCCTACTGCACCTGCTCCCAGAGTCAATCCAAGTCTCGGCATGTTCGGAAACATAGTAGAGAAGGCATTACCGGCCAAAAATGCGCAGAATCCCGTGGGACAGATGCAGGCAATGACAAACACCCAGAACATAATCGTTGCAACAATCCCACCGACTTCACCGATAGAGCCGATAAAAACGGCAAAAACATCTAAATTTCCGGTTCCCATTCCCCCATCAATAGCGATTTGAGGATTATTACCTATGGCA
Organism: Candidatus Aminicenantota bacterium; assembly: GCA_023133225.1. GTDB lineage: Bacteria > Acidobacteriota > Aminicenantia > Aminicenantales > Aminicenantaceae > JAGLWV01. The sequence continues at coordinate 13,069 of JAGLWV010000054.1, forward strand.
CCTGCAATCGTCAGTAAAGCAAAAACGCCTGCTATTATTGCCGCAATCGTGATGCCGAAAAAGCCACCGCGAACCACATCTTTCTTGTTCCGGTTGTTCATCGTAAAATCCGCGCCGGCCGCACCAGCCGTGGCAAAGAAACCCGATGCTGCCTGAAATGCCGCAAACGCTCCAAGACCTAGAAGTGGAATCATCACCAATGCGCTTTCAGGAATCGATACGGACGATTTAAAATTCGAAAGACCTCCCATATTCGAAAACCCAGCTATGACAATAATCAACAGAGGAAATACCGGAACCCAACTCGACAACCAGGCCAGCCAACTGATTCCTATCGCACCGACTAGAGCCAATAAAAAGCCCCAAATGATACACACGATCCAAAACAACACAGAATTGGGACCCGCCTCAGAACCTATTGCAGACATAAAAAATGATGCTGCTGAAAAAGTGAACACCGCGTGCCAGCCGATCTGCAACACTCCCATGAGTAATCCCGGGATGAGTATCCCGCCCTTCGTTCCAAAAGTTGAAGAACCAACCACATACAGCGGCATCCCCGTCTGCAGTCCCAGCATTCCAGGGACATAGAAGAGTGCAAAACAGAATAAAGCCCCTAAAATCAGTCCGATTATTCCAGCCCTGAGGCTTCCATACTGGAGTGCCCCGGCCATCCCCGCCATAAACGGCACTGAAAGAAAAATACCTGCGTAAGAAGGAGCCGTGTTCTTGTACCATGGCGCCTTCTTATCCTGTGGAACCGCAGTCGCAGATTTCAAATAACTCGGTAAGATTCCATTACTCATAATCCCTCCTTAATAAGCCGGAATTATTAATAAAAAAGGAAAATTATTCTTTAATAGTTTCTAGCTGCATTCATTATAAAAAATGAGATGTGTTTGTCAAATATTTAAAAAATGCCTTGTCAACACCGACAAAAGCTTTCCCCCTATGGAAAAAATATTTCTTGACCTGTTGACGGAAATTATATACTTTTCCTAATGCTATTATTTCTTATTGATCGTCGTGTGTTTAATCTCTGAATTTGTGCCGATTTTCCGCATCACTCTCTTACCTTTTTTTTATGGGTATGAAAGGGCACAGTCCTCCTCATCTTGAAGAGACTGTCCCCTTTATATAAATCATCTCAATATTAAAAAGGAGGTAATGTTATGCTGACATCTTTTTGGAGCAACTCAATAGCGTGTTCCCGCAAGCAAAAAGCCATCCAAACACTTTTGATCGGATTCCTGATTCTGTTTATAGGAGTAGCGCCGGCAGCAGCACAGAAGCAGAAGATCGATGAGGAATACACAGCTAAAATCAAAGAATTCACAACAGATCCTCATTTTCTCACAAAATATGTTGATTATTTACCGTATTCTGAAAACGTACCCACACCTTTGGACATTCTAGGACATATAGCCGGAGCCGCAGATGTTTTGACTTATTCGTCCGATGTCAACAAGTACATGAGGGCGCTTGCCAAAGCCTCACCTCGCGTAAAGGTTTTTCCCGGCGGGATTTCCGAAGAAGGACGTGAACGCATTTTTGTCGTCATTTCCGATGAAGAAACAATCAATAACCTCGACCGCTACAAGGAAATAAATGCGAAATTAGCCGATCCACGAAAGATAAGTGAGTCCGAAGCGAAAAAGCTGCTGAAGGAAGCAAAACCCATGTATTGGGCAACCGGAGCTATGCATTCCGGAGAAACGGGTTCACCCGAAATGCTGATGGAACTTGCGTATCGCCTCGCTGTAGATGAATCACCGTTCATCAAAACGATCCGCGATAACGCTATTGTTATGATCACTCCGGTGCTAGAGGTCGATGGCCGTGAAAAACAGGTTGACCTGGCTATGGCACGCCGGAAAGACCCTGATGCCAACTTTCCTTCCCGGCCGCTTTACTGGGGAAAATATGTCGCCCATGATAACAATAGAGATAATCTCGGATTATCTCTTGATCTAAGCAAACATCTGATAAACACGTTTCTCGAGTTCCATCCTCAGGTCCTGCACGATCTGCACGAATCGGCTTCCCATCTCTATGTGTCAACAGGAACCGGACCGTATAATGCATGGCTCGACCCCATCCTTATCGATGAATGGCACCAGATCGCATACCAGGAAGTCAATGAGATGACCAAAGAAGGCGTCCCGGGGGTCTGGACTCACGCTTTCTATGACGGCTGGGCTCCGAATTACGGTTTCTATGCCGCAAACGGCCATAATGCGATCGGTCGTTTCTATGAAACACAGGGAGCAGGAAACGGGAGCACACGCGTTATAAGCACCCGCGGTGACCGAGCGTGGTACCGTCCGAATCCACCGCTGAGACGAACGCTGTGGTCGATCCGAAACAATGTCAATATGCAGGGCAGTGCGATCCAGATCGCCATACACTATATAGCGAGCAATAGAGAAAAATTCATGGGAAATTTTTACCTTAAAAGCAAACGCTCGGTTGCTAAAGCCTATAATGAAGGTCCTGCTGCGTATGTCTTTCCAGGAAACGATTCGCGGCCCGGACAGGCAGCGAGGCTGCTTAACCTGCTCCTGCTACAGGGTGTCGAAGTTCACAAGGCTGACAAGGATATAACTGTAGGTAAGGATAAGTTTCCTAAAGGGAGCTACATCATCCGTATGGACCAGCCCTATTCACGGATGGCTGATATGATGCTTGACCTCCAGTACTTTAACACCAATGATTCCCGCCCCTACGACGATGTGGGCTGGACACTGGGACCCCTGTATAACGTGAAAACCGTCCGGATCAAGGACACTGCAGTTCTTTCTGAGCCAATGACTTTGGTTAAAAAAGTCAAAGTTCCCGGAGGTGTAAAAAAATTAAAACGCGGCTCGATAAAGGCGTTTCTTATCAATCATAATGCCGATAATCCACTCGCAACATTCAGATTCAAAAACAGCAAACTGAAAATGCACGCCGCCGAAAAGGGTTTTAAAGTCAATGAGAAGTCGTTTAATGCAGGCACGTTCGTTATTAAAACAGCTGAAAATTCCAAAGACCTCGAAGATGTTCTAGCAAAGGCCGGCAAACAGTTTGGTTTTACGGCCTATGGTGTCACCTCGCTGCCAAAGGTATCTATGCACGAAATAACTGCACCTCGTGTGGCCCTGATGCATACCTGGCAGTCGACTCAAACAGAGGGCTGGGTTCGTATCGCACTGGATGAGCTGGAAATCCCATATGATTACATATCGGTTCACGAAGTTCGCGACAATCCCCGGTTACGAGATAAATATGATGTCATTCTCTTCGGCCCCTCTTCAGGCAGTGCATTGAGGATCGTGCAGGGAACGACAGGAACCAAACCCATTCCCTGGAAAAAAACGGAACTGACTCCTAATATTGGCAGGCAGGATTCAACCGATGACATGCGCGGTGGAATAGAGCTCGAAGGTGTGCTGCATCTTCATAATTTTATCAAGAGTGGCGGCCTCCTTATAACACTCACGAGCAGTTCATCGCTGCCGATTCACTTCGGTCTTGCCCAGGGAATCTCCATCAGACAAACGACTGACTTATGGGCCCGCGGAGGCGTGTTCAGGGCAGAGGTTGCAGACAGTTCCAGCCCTATTGTATATGGATATGACAAGGAGCTAGGCGTATATTTCAGCCAGAGTCCGGTATTTGCCATGGGAAGTGGAGGTATGCGTAGATTCGGAGGTATGCGCCTTGGCCCAACGGGAAGAGTTTCAGGCCGCGGCAGCAAGAATGATCCAGATATTCCTCAGGGCAGGCCCAAAGATCTGGGTCAAAAAACCATTGAAGAATTCCAGAAAAAACAGAAAAAAGAGAGAGAAGAAAGAGAGGAACAGCAACCTCGCTCACGGGCTGTAAGAGCAACTGTCCGGCCGCGAACCGTGCTCCGTTTTACCAGAGATGAGGAGAAACTTCTGATCAGTGGAGGACTGGCCGGAGGCAAGGAGCTTGCCGGAACTCCTGCGGTTGTGGACTGCAAACTCGGCGAAGGTCATATCGTCATGTTCAGCATTAACCCGATGTGGCGTCATGAAACACATGGTTCGTTCTTCATGGTTTTTAACGCCATGCTGAATTATGATCATCTGGATGCAGGCAAGAAGTAGAAATAAATTTCCCTAAAAGTAGATTAAAATCCTCCGATCTTCACCATTGGTTCGCCCTTGCTCAGGGGTGGAGTGGAAATAATATACATAATGATCCCATCATGCGGGGCGATCGCTTTTTGGACGATGTTACCAAAAAAATCCGTGAGGTACCCCAACAGTTCTCCTTGCTGTACATGTCTGCCCCGGTATGCCAGGGGATAAAATATCCCTTCATTCTCGGACCGGATATATGTGGTCTTCTTGATCCACACCGGTTCAAACTTTAGTTCCGGACTCCCGGCCATCATGCTCAGGTGCTTCATTGTGTTAGAGCAACCTCTAATTATAGACTGGATGTCCTCTTCATCTGTTCTACCCAGTCTGCCGCACTCGACGGTCAGCGCAGGTTTTCCCTTGAAGAGCGATGCCCTTGCACACATGGATGCGAATTCGTTCGGATCAGCCGTGACATGGATGATGAATTTGAATCCAAAATTTTTTGCCAAGTCTTTAGTTTTTTGATCCAGCTCAGAATCTCCAGTTTCCGTATAATAGAGGTAGGTCATGAGGTCTTCATTACCATCACCACAGTGGAGATCCAGATGAAAATCACATTCGTCCAACACTTCATGGGTCACCTGGTAAGCGATCCTTTCCGTCATACTGCCATCGATTTTTCCAATCGTGAGGATTGTAGTATATGGTTCTTTTGAAAAAAGATGGAATGTTAACCACATGGACCATGACTACCGCACCGGAGATACGGGAGGGATCCAGTTTTTGTCGCAGGCGCTGCAGCGCAAGGATAGGAGGGTATTCATAACCGTGCACGCCAGCCGTTAAGGCCAGCACCGGACCCGGATTTACGCCGTTTATGATAGTCACAGGAATTCGGATTTCAGGTCCATCTCCTCCTCCGGGAACAATAATGAAGCCGGATTTTTTTTGACCCGGCCTGGCCATAACTTCACCGACGTTTATCACCCTCTCCGCAATCGCTGTGGCTGTCATGATGCTTAAGAAAAAAAGCATGAGCATTGAATTCAGGGATCTTTTCGTCATCATTTTGCCTTCCATTTCTTTAAAGATGGGAATAGTCTTTGCTGTACCGCAGCATCTGTTTTACATAATCTAAAGGGTATTCGATCTTAACGTCAACGATCTTTCCATTCTCGATAACCGGAGTGTATATCGGATTGATGAAACCACCGTAAGGAGCCAGGTTCAGTTTGGAATATCGGTCCAGAACCTCCTTATGAAGTTCTGGATCGACCTTTACACCATAATTCTCGACCAAGTCGCGGGCAGCCTTATAATCGCCCTCACTGGTGATACGCTGGACTTCCACGAGCAGCTCGCCGAACAGTTTCCTCAGTTTTTGATAATCGTTGATCATAAAATAGGTTTTCCCGTCCTTGACCTCTTTGGAGATCACATTCTCGGATTTTCCCTTCTCGTAAACCCAGTGTGCAACGAGAGCACGTCCGCGCATGTGTGCTTGTTCAATAGTCTTACCCGGTTGAATACGCACCAATTGAGTCATCAGCCCATTCCGGATGTTTCGGTTATAATCCGCTTTGGCTCCTTCCAAGTTTGGCAAAAGGCCAAGTTCGACCATTTTGTCATCCATCAAGTAATAAAGGGCAAACAGGTCAGCCCGCGACTCCTCGATTGGAGAATGATAATTTTTTAGTGCTTCTGTGCTCACACCCGGCAGCAGCTGCCCGGACGCATGTCCCAGGACTTCGTGGAGGTCGGTATGCAGGCTTCCGGCATAGGCCCCGTATTTTTTTGCCCGTTCGAGATCCTCCTCGGAGTAGGAAAATTCTTTACCGAAGCCCGAACCCAGGGATGACTGATCATAGGCATAAATGATGTTTTCGATGGTAACCGATTTCGAACCGTGGTTTTTCCTGATCCAATTGGCATTAGGAAGGTTAATACCGATCGGGGTGGAAGGATAACAATCACCACCGAGCATGGCTGCAGTGATCACTTTAGCCGAGACTCCTTTGACCTGTTTCCGTTTAAAGCGGGAATCGATGGGGGAATGATCCTCGAACCATTGCGCGTTAAGCGAGATGATCTCAGTGCGCTTTGTGGCCGCAAGGTCCTTGAAGTTAACCACGGACTCCCAGCTGCCCTTCAATCCCATGGGATCGCTGTAAACCTCGATGAAACCATTAATAAAATCGACTTTTGACTTCACGTCATTGACCCATAAGATGTTGTACTCGTCGAACTTTTCCAAATCGCCTGTCTTATAGTATTCGATGAGTTTTTCTATCACCTTTTTCTGCTGGAGGGTCTCAGCCACCCCGGCCGCTTTTTCCAGCCAGTAAATGATCTTTTCGATGGCGGGTCCGTAAAGACCGTTGAGGTATGCAACCTCTTCAATCACTTTCCCGTTCTTTTTCACCACCCTGGAATTCAGCCCGTAGGAGATCGGTGTCGGGTCATTCTTATCCGCAATGCTTTTATAATAATCCTCGACCTCTGCCTGGGTAACACCTTTGTAGAAATTAACGGACGAATGGGTAACGAGGTCTTTCGTTGAATCCTGAGATACTTTTTTAGCATCTACAGCTGGATCGAAAATAATGGGCTGCAGAAAGGCGACAAGGTCATCGAGTGTTTGGCCCTGGTTCAGCGGAAACTGTACACCCTCGGATCCTTTGACCAGCGAGTTGAAATAATCCGGAGTAAATTTCGGGGTGAATTTATCCGTGGAATAGTGATGATGGATCCCATTCGAGAACCAAACTCTTTTGGTGTAAATCATGAACTGTTCCCACCGGGGATCACTGCGGTCGCCTTTGTAGCCCTCAACGATGGCATCAAGAGTTTTACGAATCTTCAGATTATGCCTGTAGTTCTGAGCAAAGATGATATCGCGGCCACAGAGAGCAGCTTCACTAAGGTAGTAGATCAGTTCCTTTTGAGCCGATGATAGCCCTTCAAACCCAGGCACCTGATAACGCAGGATCCTCAAGTCAGCGAACTGGTCAACTTGCCATTTGAATTCCTGGGCAGCAGCCTCTGACTGTGGTTCGGGTTTTTTACACCCAGCCACACATAAAATCGTGATAAAAGAAAGTGACAAAATAAGTAAACGTTTTTTATCCATGTGATTTATCTCCTTATAAAATTTAAGTCTTCATCCTTGGTTCGATTTTCAAAACGCTTCAAACAGAACAGCCGGGACTCAAATCCAGGCTGGGGGTTCTGGCTATCATTTTATCACTACAGAAATTTGAATTGCAATTTTTATGATTGGACAGACTCATTACCTCTTTTTTTTAAACATCTTAAGTATAAGCCATGCTCCAAAAACAAGACCTATCACCATATTTAAAATTGCCAATACTCTAACACAACCACCCAAAACAGTATCAGAATGAAGCAGGCCCAGTTTCCCAAGCAGATAATTCCAATCGTGTATGATCTCTTCTCCACCAAAAGGCGTGACTAAAGGAAGCACCATTTTCCTTGCATCAGCCATATAAACCGCAATGCTGAAAAGATTTGTACCCATCCAGCAGAAGGACACACAAATGGCAAAAAAATCTCTCTGCTTGTAAAACATAAAAAAAGAGATCAGGGGAACCAGACATTGAGCTATCGTTCCACCTGCCACCACTAAAAATTTCCCAAAGGGAATAAATATCAGGTGACCGAGTTCATGGATTCCCAGGTTTAATGGTTTGAAAATGCTTTGATACATTGGGTCCCCAAGATGGCTTAAAAGAATATAGAGCAAATACAACCATAATATTAAACGTAATGGACCAAACTTATCCTCAGCCCACTCAGAGGCTTCAAGGAAAAAGCTTCTAAACCAATCTTTAATCCAGGACAAGGAAACCTCTTTTCGCTCTTTTTGTATTTATCATTCTAATGTCAAGGCTAACAAGTATACCTTCAATATATTCAATTTTTTCTGGCCTGTAAACATTTGTGTATATCCAAACTTGCCCCTCTTATCTACCCCAAGTGCAAGAGAAATAAGCTAGGCTCCTTTTTTAGAAATGTCAAATGTTGAGATGCGATCCCTTTTCGTACCTATTCGTAACGGAGGGAGTCGACAGGATTGGCAGTGGCAGATTTAATGGACTGGTAGCTGATGGTGAGCAAAGCCACTACACAGGCGGCTAGACTTGACAGCAAAAATACCCACCATTGTATGGATACTCTATAAGGGAAATTCTGCAGCCATTTGTCCATCACAAAATAAGCCACCGGCCAAGCCAGGAAACATCCCAGCACCGTGAGTTTGAGGAATTCTGAATTTAAAAGCCACATAATATGAGGTATGGTAGCTCCGATGACTTTTCGGATTCCGATTTCCTTGGTACGCTGTTTAGTAGCAAAACTGGCCAGGCCAAAAAGACCGAGGCATGCGATAAATATAGCCAACAAAGTCAGGTAGAGAATCACCTTGCCAGATTTTCTCTCCTCAGAGTACATACGATTAAAGTCCTCATCCAGAAAACGATAGTTGAACACATCCTCAGGAAAGAATTCATTGAACTTGTTTTCGATAAAGGCAATGGATTTAGGGATATCCTGGCCAGACACTTTAACCGAAACATTCCACCCGGTCACATCCTCAGGAAAAAGCCTCAACATCATCGGCGTAACAGAGTTATGTAAAGAGAGGAAATGATAGTCCTTGACTACGCCCACTACTTCTGTAAGTCCAATGTTGTTCAGTTTATAATCACCACCATACCGGATATTTTTACCTATAGGTTCTTCCCAACCAATCTCTTTGACAGCTGCTTCATTTAATATCACAACATTGCCTTGATCAGAGCCATATTCTTTGGAAAAAGCCCGTCCCTCCACCACAGTCATTCCATAGGTTTTTAGAAAATCTTCATCGATGTAATTCACATTGATTTTCATCCAGTCTCCTTCTGTAGCCCCTTCCCATGAAATTCGTGTCCAGTTCGTAGACGAATGCATCATATAGTCTGCTGTAGCCACATGAATCACATTTGGATTCTGTAATATCTGATTCTGAAAGATCCGATAAGTGTCCAGGTCGGTACTGCCAGCAGGAAAAATCAGAATTTGTTCGGTATTGTATCCCAGGTCCTTATGCAAGAGATAATTCACCTGTTGCAGAATGATCACGGTTCCGCTGATTAAAGTCACTGAGATAAAAAACTGCAGCACCACCAGTGCCTTTCGCAAAAAAACATTTCTCGATCCAGAAGAAAATGAACCTTTAAGCACATTGGCCGGTTTAAAAGAAGAGAGGACAAACGCAGGATAAATCCCCGAAAGCAAACCGACCAAAAGGGTAATAAACAGGAATCCGAGAGCAAATGGCCAATTTTCCCAAAAGGACAAGAACAAATCTCGATTCACTATTCGGTTGAACTCATGAAGAAACATATCCATGAGGATTATTGCAAAAAGCATGGCCATTAACGCCATAGAAATAGATTCACCCAAGAATTGGCGAATGAGAGATGTCCTTCGTGCGCCTAAGACCTTTCGCAACCCCACTTCCCGTGCTCTCTCAGCAGAACGGGCTGTAGTCAGATTCATAAAATTGATCGCGGCTATAATCAGAACAAATATCGCGATGGCAGAAAAAATATAGACATTTTTTATACTCCCGATCAAACCGAATTCGTGTTTGACATTTGCATACAGATGAATCCGTGATAGAGGCCTGAGATAGAGTTCATGACGGCTCTCCTCTCCTTGATATTTCTTGAGAGCAAACTGAATTTTTTCACTCGCTTTCTGCCACGGCTGTTCAGGATGAAGCAGGACATAAAGCGGTACCCAGTTATCATGCCATGCCTCAAAAAGATCTCTGTCCCTACCTGCAGTTATTGAAACAGAAGAAATCAAAAGATCAAAGGTGAAATGGGAATTTTGGGGAACATCCTGGATAACTCCTGTGACTTTATAATCCTGGTCATCATCAAAACGAATGGTTTTTCCCAATGGATCTTGTTCTCTAAATACTTTCTCTGCCACGGCTTGGGTTAGAACAACGGAATAGGGAGCATCTAGCGCTGTAGCCAAATCACCTTTAATCCTGGGAAACGAAAAAATCGTAAAAAAAGCACTATCAGCATAAAATACACGCTGCCTTATCTTTTGGTTATCCGCCACTGTAAGAATGAAATTGCCGCCGGGAATGACACGAGAGACAGCTTCAAATTCAGGAAAATCTGCTATCAAGGGCTTGGATAAAGCGGCAGGACAACCAGCCGAAGCCTCCTTATAGGTGTTGTGATCCAGAATCTGTTCCACCCTGCAGATTCGGTCACCATTTTCATGGAATTTGTCATAACTTAATTCATACTGGATGTACAGAGCAATCAGCATAAACATAGCCAATCCGATGGCCAATCCTGCAATATTAATAAAGGATATGACTTTGTACCTACGGAAATTCCGTAACGCAATTATAAGATAATTTTTAAACATTGCTAAACTCCAATATAGGGTATTTTTTATCAGGTCCAGTATCCCACTAAAAACTCTTTGGGAACATCTTTGAGTCTTACGATGTCGGTCACTTTCTTTTTAACATCGAATCCTGAGGAGCATATCACGCTGCAGGATGCACAATTGAAACATGGGACATTTGAGAGACCAACGTAATCGAGAGTTTCTCTGGCTTTTGCCGGGCTTTCATAACCATAAGCATACATATAGCTGCGCATCAGTGTTGGAATATCCAGGTTAGCCGGGCACTGAGGGATACATTCTTCACATTGAGAACAGAATAATCCGGTTGAAGAACTGCCTTGGTTCAGTTTAAGATCGGCTTTTTCCTGTGGAGTCAGCGTGAGGTTCTCCATGACAGATAATGCCTCATATAATTGATCGCTATTCTTAAAACTCGGTATCGCTGTATGAATATTTTCATCCTGTAGGGCCCATTTTAAAGCGGCTTTCATGTTGATCATTTTCTTTTTTTCTTTTTTATCCCAATACACACCAGCCTGGGTTTTCATGGCGGCAATCCCCATGCCTTTTCCGGCAGCATATTTAACAGCCTTCTTGATCTCTTCCCTGTTGTTCTTTCTGAAATTGTATGCAGTCAGCACAACATCAAAAATCCCGCCGTCGGTGGCTGAGCGGATTATTTCCGGCTCATTTGCATGCGTGGTAACACCAAGAAAACGAAGTTTGCCTGCTTTTTTATATTCCTTTAATATTTCCAAATAGGGCTTATGCTCAACAATTTCTTTATGCTGAATTCCCCCGAGATAATAAATATCAATGTAATCTAGATCAAGTCTTCGGAGACTTCCTTCTATGTAATCTCTTAATGTTTTAGCCGTAATGGTATTCTTGATCTGATCTGCCTTTCTATATTGCCACATACCTATACTTGTTCCGATAACAAAAGAATCGCGGGGACGTTTCTTAAAAACTTCTCCAAACATTCTTTCGTCATTGCCTTTACTATAATCTGCAGAGGTATCAATATGTACTATTCCGGCATCAAGCGCACTATTGGTAACATTTGTAGCATTATAAGTACCCATGCTGACAACCGGCAACTTGATCCCTGTTTTTCCGAGTGTGCGATAGATGAATTTCCTGTCCTTTTTCTGGAGGTTAAAAGATTTTCTGTCCTTTTTTATAACAGAAGGAACCAATATTGCTCCGGCAAGGCCTGTAAATCCATTTCTAATAAAATTTCTCCGACTTTTGTTTTGAATGTTATTGCTCACTTTTCCTCCTTTGAAAATATTGAAATTATGACACTATAAAAATTTCCTCTAAATACTGAATATGTTTTATCTCTTATAATTGTATTTAACTTTTAACTGCAAAAAATATACCAATTTCATCTTAAGTGGTTTATTAAAGCTTTTAAAACACTAAATGTCCATTTCTGAACACGTTATATCCGAATTCGGACAGTATATGCCACATATTAATTGAAATACGTTAATTTTGAGCGCGATTTCTAGCCTTAGAAGGTCAATTTCGCCCCCGGCTCATTACGTTTTTGAGTACCTGGATTGACGTAGAGGGGGATATGGCCCTAAAAAGGAGGCTGGTTCATCACAATAATGGATGCTCAGTGTTTAATGATTTATAGGTTCAGATCTTTTGATAGGGGTAGGAAGAACCAGTTACCTGGTCCCTCCCCCCTCCGAACCGTGCATGCGGTTCTCCCGCACACGGCTCTCCGGTCGGTGGTTCACCTCCGAGAGGATTGACAGGCTTCTACATGGGCTGTGACCATGGAGAACAGCCCAAGTTCAGCAAAGTGAGCATTTGGCCAGCGTAGATGATCAAATCCTCGACCAACCCCTGTCCGCCTCTGACGTTTCCTCAATATGCTGCGTAGTCTCATTCTTATCCATCCGTCAAAGTAAGGAAAAGTACTTTTATGGCTGTGTTTAAAGTATTCAAACCAGCCTTTTGTCGATCGATTAATATCCCAGATGATCCTTTCCATTCTGTGGCCGTTAGTCCGCTTAGTCTTAGATCTTATTGCTTCCCTGAATTTATTAGCGCTTCTTCGACTTGGCCACCTAAGTCCTCTTTCGAAGTGGTAGCCCAGAAAGTCAAAACCTCCCGCCTGGATAGCATTGACTATTCGAGTCTTTTCTGGATGCAGTTCAAGTTCTGCTTCTCGTATCCATCGGGTAACCCGTTCCAAGGCCTTTAGAGCTTCTTTTTCACTCCGGCTGAGTATGACAAAATCATCGGCATATCGAACCATCTCGATCCCTTTATCGGCCATGTAATAATCCAGCGGGTCAAGGTATATGTTTGACAACAAGGGACTTATTACTGCCCCTTGCGGTGTCCCTTCTTCCGGTGTCCATTGTTCGACCGTTCCCATGACTTCCTGCTTCAGATATTGCTCGATCAATGTTATTATCCTACCGTCTGAGACTTTTGTGCTTACCAGTCCTATCAACTTATCGTGTGAGATCGTGTCAAAATAACTCTTTATGTCTGCATCAACCACCCATGTGTATCCCTGCTTGAGTAAATCGTCCACTCTTCGCAGCGCATCCTTACACCCGCGTCTCGGCCGGAATCCGTAACTCTGTTCAGCAAAATCCCTTTCAAAGATCGGTTCCAAGACCATTCGCATCGCCGTCTGCACAACCCGATCTCTAACTGTGGGTATACCTATCGGCCGTTTCTCTCTCTTGCCTGGTTTGGTTATCCATACTCGCCTGACCGGCTGGGGACGGTATCCCCTTTCTCCAGCGCCTTAGACACGCTCGTTAGGTTCCCTTCCAGGCCCTTCTCGAACATCTGGATTGTCTGGTGGTCTGCTCCGGCTACCCCTTCTCTTGCTTTCACTTTTGTGAATGCAAGCCGGAGTACCTTCATCGAGTAGACCTTGTCAATCAAGCTGAACCATTTGCCTCCTTTCACACCTTCCTCGAGGGCCGTCAACATGCGTTCCGTCCAGACGTCCGGTTCGACCCAGGACCAACGATCCCGCATCTCTCCGACTTGCTTAGTCCCATCGGACACTGACGCCGGTATCTCTTCCTTACGTCTGTCGGTCATACATCCACCTCCCTGCGCTCCCTTCGCTCCACCTCCATTACAAAGGCTTCATCACTACTACGGGCGCTCTGACTCCTGAACAACTCTCCTCATCGTCCAGGTCTCCCTGCTTAACGTATGCTGCCTTCCTGAGCATTCCGTCTCCAACCACCTTGCTCCTCTTCGCCGCAGCTTTAACACATCACTCTCAGCTCGACGACTCTCCTGAATCCTCAGGTCTAGACTTCGCCATGAATGAGCTGGCTCGTCGAGGATGCCCGGCCGAATCGAGTTCGTTATCCTACGGACTGCTCGTTCACCTCCAGTTGCTTCCCACCCCGCCTCACGGCGACGCAGTTACTTTCGGTTACAGGTGCGTGATGCTTCCCTGGAGAGGACTTACACCTCCCTGACATCTATACGCTCACAGGCGCACTCATTCCCGCGGAAGCGGGAATCTAGAAATATGAAAAAGTTTTACGCTGGATTGATTTGTATTGGCGTATATGTAGAAGTCCTGGATTCCCGCTTTCGCGGGAATGACGTTCTAAAAAAAAATAAAAAAAACTTGACAAATTGAGGGAAGAACCTTAGTATACACTTAGGTAGTTACTAATATGGAAAAAAGAGAAATTATCGAAGCCATCGAAAATTTGGGGCTCTCGTCCTATGAGGCAAAAGCCTACTTTGCCCTTCTTTCAGAATCCCCTCTGACCGGCTACAAGCTCAGCAAGAATTCCGGGGTTCCCCGCTCCCGCATTTATGAAACGATCGAAAAACTTACGGCAAAAGGTCTGGTTCTCACCCTAGAGGGAGTCACAACCCTCTTAAAACCCGTCAGCCTTGAATCATTCCTAAAGAAGAAAGAAAAAGAAAGCAAACAGAACATAAATTTTCTCAAAGAAATCCTTCCGCAGATAAAAAAACCTGTAGAGGCTCCAGGCATCTGGAACATATCGGGGAGGGATCAAATATTTGAGAATATAAACCACATCATTTCCAAGTCGAAGAGCCACATTTATCTGGTGGGCTATAATAGTGACATCCTCCTCCTTGAAGGCACGCTTTCCGAAGCTGAAAAAAGAGAGGTTTCGGTATTTGGTGTCTACAGCGGAGAGAAAATACCCACCCTGGAAAATCTATATCCTCACCAAGGAGAGCCCAGTTCTTCCTGCAGGGATATTGCCATAAGTATCGATTCTGAGAAGGCGATTGTGGGCTACACTTTTCCTTTAGATGGTGCACGGATCGCCATAACAAAAAATCCAGGCATTATCCACGTGGCCGAAGACTACATCAAGCATGAAATATTTCTAAGCCGGTTGTTTAAAACGCTTGATAAGGTCCCTTCTGAGGAGTTGAATAAACTTTATCATGAAATTATGGGCCACATGCCATAAAATTTTTTATAAAAAAATGATAGTAACTACTCTAATGAACACTATAAGAAAAAAAATAATATTTTTAAATAGGAGACATACAATGAGATTTAGAGAGAAATTTTTGATTTTATTTATTGCTGTTGTGGTGACGATTTTAGGATTTAACCTGATTGCCTCAGATGCCGTCCATATGCTGCAGGAATCCAGCGCCGCCAGCCACGAATGTATCGATAGCTATCTGGTAGAACTTGATGTTGAAATTCATCAAATTCCCTAGCTTTCGAAAAGGATTTAAATCTTTTACTTCGATATAAATCTGTGAAGCACAGTAGGAAGAAGAGGAATGTTCAAATAAATTATTGTGTCCAATTGGATTCGCATGAAATGCAGGTTTGACTGCAAAGAGTTCGGATATCCCGCATGCCCCCTAAATGTCCCATCCGTGGGAGAGTGCAAGAGTTTTTTTTAACGAGTACACAAGCGCTGTCATTTTTCATTTCGAAAAAATCTTGGATGACCCATCCGATCATCCCACCCTCTCAATCCCTCCTTGACATCTTTTTGAGTCGTGATTTATAATTCTCATGATGATTTGAGGGGTAAATGGGAACAAAGATGCTCGTCCAACCAACGCCCCAAAAAGAAAATCCTTACCCCTAAAGGAGCGAACCACGATAAGTAAAGAATTAAGGACCCAAAGAACAGCTATATTGATCCTTTGTACTGTAATTGTGTTAGGTTCTGTTATCTGCCGTACTCAGCCTTCCTTTATAATCGTCCCCATAAGAGAAGCAGAGTTCAGAGAGGAACAACCTCTCCCCTTAGACAATTCGAAGATTAAACAAATCGTAGAATTTATTGCGGATGGAGGAGTACATAGAGATGATGGAATTCATGTCAATGTCAATCATGAGCCATTTCGAAAATTTCTTCTATTTTTCACAAATGGAGATAATCTGACTTACGGTACTTTTAAAACTTTAGTAGGCCTTAAGGAATTCATAGATCCTGAAAAGCCAATACTGGAAGTGATTGATGCCCGGGAAGAAAAAGGACCACGAGGTATTAACCGGCTCGCATATCGCTTTGAAGACTTTTGGTTTGTATTCATGGTTGACGAACTCTGGAAAGACGGGAGACCTGTTGAGGACAATAAAAGGAGATTCTCCCGCCTTCTTGTGATGCAAGTCATGGATAGAGGCGAGAAAGATAAATAGGAGAGAGAAATGCTAGAAGAATTGAAAGCACATAAATTTTTATTAGAAAGTATGTTAGAAATCGAAAGTATTGAATCGATCAAAGGAGTAGCACGGATATACAATTCAAAAATTGGCAACGAAAATACGGACCGAATTTATCTTTTCATTCCAGATTTACATATTGTCTCAAGGAAATTGAGAGAAAAAAGATTCGAGTATGGATTCAATCATGAAAGAGTCTTTGTTGACCTCCTCAGAAAGCTCAGAGATTTACAGCTCGGAGATGAAAAGTATGCCATTTCAGTTTGCCAGCTCGGTGATTTTGTTGATTTGTGGAGAGAGAATGTTAATGACCCCGTAGATATCCTCTCCGATTTTCAAGGTGTCAGGGATTATTCCGATGCGGTAGATGCCCGGTATTTACTGGGTAATCACGATGTTGACATTGCCAAGATTCCGAGGATGAGCCCTCGCTGGCATTTTCGACTTTTTTTCCCGGATGACAATCAACCTAAAGTTTATGTGACGCATGGAGATGTCTTCGACTGGATAGAGAAACTACCGGATCGCCTCCAGAAATGGGCGGTCCACCATTTTTCTCCGAGAGAGATGCAGCCACAAAAGAGACTTAAAAAAATGATTAAATATAAGAAAAAAAAGAGCTTAATGATGGATCCTTCCAGCACCCTCCAGACAGAAACTTTAGCAGTTGTTCCACCGGATGGAGAACTCGATGACATTCACCTTAGTACAAGCCACAAGTTTCTTGTGAAGGCTTTCGAACGAACGAAAAAGATGAACAGCGAATTCGATCTGAGTATAACTGCAGCAGTAGTCGCTCATACCCATGTACCCGCGATTGCATATTTGGAAGATGCCGATAATTTTTTTGTGCTTATGGATTGCGGCTCATGGCAGGGAAAATACCAGGAACCTGGCTCGGAACCGAAGGCGAACTGCCAGGTTGGCATTGTCTGCGGTAATGAATTCAGGGTTTATCAACTGGATCCCAACCTTGATATTTCTCCGCAATTAGAGCCAAATACAATTTTATAGACAAGTAAGGAGATGTATAAGACGAGAGAAGTCACTATCCATCGAAAAAGTGCATTTGTGCTCATAGAAAAGAACCAAATTCTAATCTTTTGAAAAATTTTTGGGAGGAGAAAATGAACGATGAAATTATTGATGTGCATATTCACTTTGGGGCGCCAAAAGATGAGGAGAGCGGCTGCTTCTGGTCAGAAGAGTTCACAAAACAGCCTGCTTATTTTGCGCTGTTGCTGATAACCCATTCTCTTTTCAAGAAGGTCAACATCAAAAGAGTGCGCAAACACATTCTTAAAGTCATAAACAAATCGAAATACACTGATAAAAGTGTACTCCTTGCTCTTGATCAGGTCTATGATAAGAATGGAACTGCCAATCCAGAAAAGACTCATTTATATGTCCCGAACCGTTACATTGCCAAATTAGCCAAAGAAAACGACAGAGTCCTTTTTGGCGCTTCTATCCACCCGTATCGAGATGACTGGCGCGAGGAGTTAGACTCCTGCCTTGAAAACAAGGCCGTTTTGTGTAAATGGATTCCATCCGCTCAGATGATCGATCCAGCGAATTCTAAGTGCGTTCCATTTTACAAGAAGCTTGCGGAACATCAGCTGCCGTTACTATGCCATTGTGGGCCTGAATATACTATTCCTACTTCAGACAAAACATATATCGAGTATAATAATCCCAAGTATCTTAGAACTGCTCTAGATGAAGGCGTTACCGTCATCATCGCTCACTGTGCAATGCCTTTCTGGGGTGTCTTCGACAAGGCTTATCATGACGATTTTGATGAATTCCTTAAACTCTTCGAAGAAGACGATGAAAAAGGTTGGAATCTGTATGCCGACCTTTCGGCGCTTTGTACTCCATTCAGAAGCGAATATATTGATATAATAATGAAGAAAATCGATAAAATACCACACGAGAGATTGCTCTATGGAAGTGATTACCCCATACCTGTCTTCGAGCTGACCTATAATAGAAGTAAGAACTTCTTCTCCTGGTTAAGATTTATAATCAAGATGATGTCCATGAAGAACCTTCTGGACAAAAATTATCTGGTCATCAAAGGCATGAAATTCAAAGATTGCGTATATACAAATGCCTCTCGTCTTTTTGAAAAAATTAAATATCCCACTGGTTAAAATACCTATCGTTAATACCATTATTGGAGGGAAGAACATGAAAAAGCGACTTAAGACACGGAGCAAGATCGGTATATTCGTTTTTAGCGTAATAATTGGTGCGGCATTTTTCATATTAGCAACAGCCTTTCCTCATCTTACACCTTTTCAATACACCTTATTTCGCATAATACTGGCATTGGCGTGTGCAGGTGTAGCATTATTGCTTCCCGGATTATTTAATATTCGACACAAACACCTTATAGGCATTGTTAGTGGCGTAATAGTTTTCTTGCTGGTCTATTTATTGATTCCGGCAGTGCTAGCAAAGGATACAGGACTTTGGACTCATCCTGCCGGCTTAAGTGATAATATCAGCCCAGACGGACAGCATACCTATAATCCTAATGTAGCCATGGACAATAACGGTAACTCGATTATTGTTTGGGAGCAATCTGATGGCAATAACATCCAGATTTTTAAAAGTGAGTATCACAACGGTCAGTGGATACATCCCGTTGACTTGACCGATAATATCAGCCCGGACGCACAGGATGTCCGTTACACACAGGTGGCTATGGATAATAAGGGTAATGCAATCATTGTTTGGGTGCAATCTGATGGTGACCAGGATCAGATTTTTAAAAGTGAATATCGAAACGGTCGGTGGTCACACCCCGGAAGTCTGAAAGATAATATCAGCCCAAACGAAACGTCTGCAAACTTTCCAACACTGGCCATGGATAAAAACAGCAATGCGATTATTGTGTGGTCGCAATCTGATGGCAATAACGAGCAAATATACAAGAGCGAATATCGCGACAGCACATGGACCCTTCCGGCGGACCTGACTGACAATATCAGCCCAGATGGAACTCGTGCTCATGCTCCGCAAGTGGCGATGGATATTGATGGCAATGCGATAGTAATTTGGGCACAAAATGATGGCAGCAAGGACAAGCTTTTTAAGAGTGAGTATCGTAACGGCCAGTGGACCCATCCCACTGATTTGACCGATAACATCAGTCTGGACGAAACACGTGTAGAATCTTTTCGATTGGCGATGTCTCGAAACCATGCGCTCATTGTTTGGAATCAATATGCCAAACCAGACCAGGTTTTTAAGAGTGAGTACCGCGACGGGCGGTGGACACTTCCCACTGATCTCAGCGACTATATCAGCCTGAAGGGTGCAAATGCCTATCTTCCACGATTAGCCATGGATAATGAAGGAAATGCCATTATTCTTTGGGGGCAAGCTAGCCAGACTGCAGACATAAAATGGCAATTTATGAAGTGTGAGTACCGTAATGGTCGGTGGGCAAAACCCGAAGGATTTACCGAGCCCATGACTTCAGTGGATCGCAAATTTATATCATTATTTAAGCCTGCTATGGATAATAATGGCAATGCCATTATTGTTTGGCTGCAACATGACGGTAGAAATTGGCAGATTTTCAAGAACGAGTACCGCAAAGGCCGGTGGAGCCAAGCCAAAGGACTGTCCGATAGTATCAGCCCTAAGAGTCAGGATGCGTTAAATCTCGATGTAAAAATGGATGATAACGGAAATGCGATTATTGTTTGGGAGCAATCCGATGGCAGCTATAAACAGATTTTTAAGAGTGAATACCGCATTAAACGGATTGCCCGTTGGTAAGAAAAGTCCAAGTAAAAAGGATCAGGGACGTATCCCCCACTCTCAATACCTCCTAGCATCTTTTTGAGTCGAGATTTATAATTCTCACGATGGTTTGAGGAGAAATTTTAATGAGAAATCCGGCTTGGATTGTCGTTCTTATTATTTTTAATCTTGCTGCGTGTTCCTGCAGAGAAGAAAATATTCCTGCCCCATCCGCTCCCACAGATGAGGAGCAAGCCCGACAGAGCCTTGAGCCCATTCATGCCGAGATGGAGATCATCGAAAACATGGCCTACCATCAGCTTTGCTTGTTCTATAAAGGAGATATCCCGGCGGAATCGCTGATGGGAGGGGATCAATTCACAGCCATCATGAACGATGCCACGGCCTATGGGCTGGGAAACTGGTATTTCTACAATGGAGACCGAAAGAAAGCCAAAGAGATTTTTCAGAGCCTGTTGGAAAAAAAGAGTTGGGCCTCCTTCGGATTCATAGCGGCGGAGGCGGATTTTGCCCGCGAGTTTAAGGAATAACCAGAGATGGATTGTGCAGCCTGATGGCGGCGGAATTTTTAAATCACTTTATATTCGAAGAGGAGCGGATAATCCTGGGATAAGGTTCACTCTGGACAAAATAGAATTTATTTTCGGAGTCGATGAGAGCAAGCCTTGTGCTCTGAGGAAGGTTGTAAGTTCCCAGGAACTGCCCTTTCTCGTTAAAAAAATCCAGCACTCTTTTATATGTGTATTCCTCTTCGTTCTTCTTTTCAGCCAGCAAGAGTTCGTTAATAAGCGTGTTCCCACGATACAAATAACATGGCCCTGAACGGTCATAAAAGCTAGCACTTAAGCCCTTTTCAAACACATCTATTTCAGGAGGCTTTAACGTGATATCTCTTTTGATTTTTCTCAGAAGTAGGCCATCCAAATCGTATTCTCTGATCTCATAAATAGAGGGAAGGCTCAAATATATTTGACTGCCAAGAAATCGAAATTCTTCGCCACTAGAAACTCCTCCTGGAATTTTGGGACCATAGCGATGCTCATCGGGAAATTTCTCGAGAAATTCTCCATCATTTGAATAATATTCCGCAGCAACACCCATCTGTCCACTAACAGATATATTTAAGAACAGGCGCTTATCAGGCAAAAAATGAAAGCTTCTGATGCGTGTTTTGGGTTTTATGGTTTTCTGGTAGTTCCCTTCAGTGTCAAAGAAATGAAGCCGAGAGGAACCATCCAGGATACAAATATCACCAGAGGGATTTATTTCGACCTGAGAAGGATTTTGAAACTCTCCTGGCCCCTGCCCTCTCCTTCCCGTTTTCCAGATAAAACGGCCCATTTTATCGAATTTTAAAAGCCTGTGATTCCTCGTATCCAAAACAAAGATGTTCAATTCAGGATCAACAGCAACTCCGGGATAGCCGTAAAACACCAGGGATTCTTCACCTTCCTCTACTCCCAGTGAAAGTTCCTCTTTGAATTTAATCTTTTTTTCTGATTTCTCTCCCCATAATCCAGAACCTCTACTTTCTACGACTCTCACTCCCTGCTCTTCATATATTCTCCCCTCCCATTTCTTTTTTGAGCAGTTGACAGAAAAAACAACTAAAAAAACAAGACTAAAAAATAAAATTTTTCTCATCGCCTTCCCCATCTTTTAAAGGCGCAGGACTTTCTCGCTGTTTCCAAGAATGTCATCTGAAAAGCCATGTGCCCTTTTTATCTTCACATCCTATTATAT
>JAGLWV010000055.1 GCA_023133225.1 Candidatus Aminicenantota bacterium
GCAAAACGGAAGGCAAAATGAGAATCATCCGGCTGAATTTTACGGTTATTATAGGCAAAAATGAACCTTATGGGAACCGGCAGGGCAGAAAAAGTTATTCTCATCTCCAGCCCTGTCGAGGCGTACATACCTTTGAAGCTGATATTTTGACCTGAAGAATAGACATTTCCAAGATCATAGAACAGGACAGCATACAAAGGTCCTCCGACAGGAATGATGTATTCAGCATTACAGACAAATGATTTACTCCCTCCGAAGTTTGTGCCCTCGTCGCTTCGAGGCCCGATGCTGTATGCATCATAGCCCCTGATGGACCTTTCTCCCCCCAGATAAAACCTCTCCCAGAATGGCACCTGAGAATCACTTATAGCCTTAATAAACCGGTATTCCAGATGAAATCCAAACACATGTTTGAATACTAACGGCTGAAAGAGACTCCATTCGAACCGCGGGCTGTATAATTCGATATCTCCTCCCAAAAACGATCCCGATAATGTGCATGATGTTGAGCACAGACTTCCATTAGTCGGAAACAAAGGATTATCCAGAGTGGAACGGAAAAGGGATAAAATCATTTGACTCATGTCATAATTGCCAATCCCAAACGGGGATAAATAGACTGGATCAATACCTTGATCACTTATTCTCATTTCTGTATCAGGGAATTCAATGTCAACATCTTCATAGCGATAGCTGAGTTCGGCCCGCCATTTCTCTCCGATTCTTGCATTGAGCGCAAAATCCAGCCCTTTTCCTTTACGCCAGAAAATGTCGCGAAATAGAATGTCACGGTCAAAAAAGGCGAACGCCAGAGTGGCTGGACAGTCCAGAAAATAAGGAAAAGAAAAATCAAACTTATAATTTTTACTTCTTTCTCCATGGTCAAATTTGAATCGCAAACTCTCTCCAAGACCAAGATAATTCACAACAGCAGAATCCAAGGCTATATACGTTCCACCATAACCATTGTAGCCGCCTGAAAGCCAGATGTTGCTTTTTTGAAGTTCCACAACATGCAGGGTGACATCGACCTTATTGGAATCGTCAGCGTTGTGTCTTATCTCAGGTTCCTTTTCAAAACCCATAATTCCAAGTTTCTGTATTCTTAAAAGACCGTCTTTAAACCTATCCAGATTAAACCTCTCCCCTTCTCTAAGGAGCATCTCTCGCCTCATGACTTTATCTTTTGTAAATGTGTTACCCATGAACTCGAGCCTTTTCAAATAGACCACCTCTCCTTCAAATATTTTAAAGGTCAGGTTGACAAGTTTTCTGCTGCGGTCAAGCATTTCCACCGGAATAATTCTGGCGAAAAAATATCCTTCGTTCCGGTAAAATTTCGATATATCTTCCATGTTTTCTTCTCTTGTTTGCACACTATAGATCTCGCCCTCTTTAAATTTTATGAGCTGTCCTAAGGTTTCTACCGTAAAAGCGCTGTTTCCTTCAAACCTGACTTCACCGACTCTGTATCGAGAGCCTGCGTGGACTGGAATAATGATTTTCTTCATCTTCTGTCTCTTCAGTAATATAGACCTTTTTTGAACGTCCTCTATCACGGGTTTCCCGACAGCCGCCTCCATGTATCCAAACTCCTGAAGCGTGTATTTTATGTTAGCCAAATCCTCATCCAGTTTGTCCGGGCTAAAGACATCTTTACCAGTTACCCACGATTTTATTCCATGCTTTTTGTTTTCCTTCATAGAGGCTCGAAGAACTTTTTCAGGTATTTTAAGCTCTCCTTCAAACACAACTTCACTGACTTTAAACTGAGGACCTTCATTGATGTTGAATATCACCCCTACTGAATGTTTCCCCTTTTCGTTCACAACAGCTTCTACTTTTCCGAAGGGAAGCCTCTTTTCAAGAAGCAAATCTTCGATTGTTTTTTTGATCTTCTGGATTTTGTAAGGATTGCAAACAGAATAAGGAAGGATATATTCATTTTTCTGCTTTAGTGTGCGGACAATCTCATCTTCCCTCAGCTTTTTGCCTGTATTATAGGTTATTTCTTTAAGCAGAGGATTCTCCTCCACGATAATTTTTATGATCTTTCCCTTTGTTCCTTCCTTTTCTTCTATTTTGATATCGGAAAAAAATCCAGTCGACCATAAAGCTTTAAAATCTTTTCTAATATATTCCCGGTCGAAAGGTCTTCCTTCTTTCATGAAAAGATAAAAAAAGATCGTTTCGCAGGGAATCCGTTTGTTTCCCGCTATTTCTATCTTCTCTATTATCTCCTGTCCGGAAAGAAAAAGAGGGAAACACATAAGCAAAGCTGCGACTGCAGCCTTCTTATACAACCTTTCGCTTACTCTCACAGTTTACTCTTTACGTCAGTCGATTGAATTTGTCATAATCGCGCCAAGAATATATCGTATTTAGGGCTCATTCCTTCATTTACTGACCATCTTTTTATTTCTTCTAAATCAACTTTATTGTCTCTGCAAACTAAAATTGCTTGTTCTAAACTTTGCCTATCGCCCCAATGATAAAAAGCTATTAGGCGATCCTTCACACATTCTGTCGGGGATAATAACTTTAATATATGTTTCCCTTTTTTAATCTCAAAAATTTCCTTTACGGGTTCTTCTCCAACAGAAAGCGGAGGAGGGATAAACTCAATAAAATATTCGATATCATCATGCCGAAAAGATCTATTTTCTTCAGAAAAGCCAAGACCCAAAAGTAGTTTTTTTACTAATTTTTGTTTATTATAAGAAATTAAAACAAAATCCAGATCATAAGACATATATTTATTATCTGTATAAATTGCAACACATGCCCCTCCAGTAAGTATAACTTCAATTCCATTTTTTATAAGATAATCAGAAATTACTATAGCAAAGTCTTTTAATGATAATCCTTTTAATCGCATAGTGTATTATCTTTTATAGGGGTTTTCCCGCTCTGCGAGGCCTTAACCTTGGAAAATAAAAGAGTTCTTTTTCTTCCTCAGGAATAAATTTTAAAGCTTTTTCCAATAGCGCCTCTAGTTCTCGTTTGAATGGATATCTGGGATTAAATCCAAATAATCTAACCGTTCCTTTAAGCTTGCTATAAAGGATACCATCTTTTTCCATATTCAATAAATGTTTCTGGACTCCATTTAAGTATAGGTCAAACATTTTAGCGATTTCCCTGGCGTAAGATTCACCATTTGTATAGATATATAAAAGAATCCTTCCTTTGTTTTCTGAACCAAATATACCCTTGAACATATCTAACCTCATGACTAATAAATTTGGTCAATTGACCATTCTTGGTGGTCTATTGACCACCACATATAAAATAGGTCCCCAGGTGATAATTGTCAATAGTTATTAAAAATTAATTCGTACTTTCTTATACTAAAAC
>JAGLWV010000056.1 GCA_023133225.1 Candidatus Aminicenantota bacterium
ATTTAACTTAACATGTAACTTAACTCCTGTTTCAGAGAGATTTAATATCGATGCTCTTTTAACAATTTCAATCTCGCCGTCAGATTTCATGAGTTCTGCAGGCAAGAAACACTTAAATCGTGAATTTTTTCTTTTTTCCTCACTCATGAGTCTGCTCCTTTTTTTCCCTTTCTTGAATTGAGAAAAGGCAAGACAACATATTCATCCGGGAAATTATATCATCTGCCTGGATGAGGAGCAACCGTTGAATTTTATTAAAAAAGTTGATTTTTTTGGTGGATTTGCTATAATAAAATAAAGCCTTGCTTTGCTGGCTGGGCAGGGTTTCAGAACCCTCCTTCATTATCCCCTTTTCGCTTATTTTCCCCATACCCAAGACAGCCAGCAGTCTATCACGTCGTACAGGATGTTCTCAGGATATTTCTTCTCTTTCCTCAGGGACAAGCGTCTTTATTAAAGGAGTGCTACCTCCTGAATCGTTCAAAGCCTGATGCGCTGACAAATTTTAGTTTTTCTTCTTTTTCCACTTCGTCGAACAGAAGGTTTAAACCCAGAACATCGCTTGAGATATGGCCGGCAATGACAATATTCAGTTTGGCTTTCTTTGCATTTTCGAGGTGCTCCTCGCTGATATGCATACAGACGAGGGTGCTGACGCCGCTTGTTGCAAATTTTTCAAAAATCTCTTTTGAACCCTCTGTGCCGCCTGTCATATCGACATAGATTTTGCCGCATTTGTTGTTCTCAGAACCGCTCACAATTTTAGGCGGAGACTGCAATTTTGCCGACTTTTTATACTCAGGGATCTTTTTTAACATTTCCATCACATTCTTCAATTTATAGGGTTTTTCCTTCTCGAATCTTTTCTTAAGGTGATTCGTGACACAGTTATCTGCAGGAGTATGAATACACATCATCGCAATTCCCAGAGCCCTGGCAGCATCAACAGCCCTGGTGTGGTTAACAGGCATGAGCCTTCTTTCTACTTCACCGATTCTTTTTTCCATGAGTTGTTCGGCCACGCTGATGGTTACTCCATAATCGGCTAATAGATCTGCCTGGAGTTTCATAACCTCTGATATCTGGGCGAGGGCATAGCCTTCGGGATGGTGGGCAATGATCAGATCGATTTTTTGATTTTTATCCTTGTTTAGCGTATGAGTTAACAGCACCTCTCCGACTTCCATGTCGATTCCAACAATCACCTTTTTAATATCGGTGTTCAACTGTCCGTTCAAAACCCTTGTATCTGAAAAGGGATTAAACAAATGATCCTTATCGTAATATTCAGCCTCTTCTTTTTTAAGGTTTTTGTATTTTTCTTGTTCTTCCTTCAAGATTTTTTTTATCTCTTGTTTTCCTCTCAAGTCATTATCAATTCCTACCTCAATGGCTTTTTTGTATAATCTTTCAAGTTTCATTTTTATACTCCTTTTAAACTGGAATACTGTGTATGAGATATCTTATATAGTATTCATAAATTAAAAAGTCAATGACAAGGAATCACAGGTGCATTGATTTATAAGCCTGGTTTTATTATATATATATCCAAAAGGAGGTATTTTTTCGAAAATAATTTTTAGACCTATCATCCCTGAGAGGAGGAATATAAATGAAGAGATCATTCGTTATTCTTATCTTCCTGGCCGTGGTTCTTCCCGGCTGTTTATCAGCTCAAAAAAAGGATTTTGGAGTGGGCGTGATATTGGGCGAACCGGCAGGTGTTAGCCTCAAGAAATGGTTTGGAGAAAAAATCGCGATAGATGGAGCTCTCGCCTGGTCGTTCGCTAATAATGGCGCTTTCCATCTACATGCCGATTATCTGGTTCACGATTTCAGCCTTATTCAGGTCAAGAAGGGTAAGCTTCCGGTCTATTTCGGCATAGGAACCAGAATTAAAAACGATAAAGATATTACAGTAAGTGCACGACTTCCATTCGGAATAAGCTATCTTTTTGAGAAGGCACCCATAGGTATTTTCTTTGAATTTGCTCTTTTGCTTGATATAATACCCGGCTCGAAAATCTGGTTAAACTCAGGTATTGGTTTCAGATATTATTTCTGAAAAAATTGGACCGCCATCTTTTTTCAAAAAGGTAAAGTATCCAGACCGGTAAAAGGAGGAGTCGAATGTTTGGTTCCCTGATACTCGAAGTGGTGATCGGCATCATTTTTGTCTATTTATTGCTGAGCTTGATATGCTCTGCAATCAATGAATTTATCTCAATGGTCTTGTCAAGGAGATCCAAGAACCTGGAGGCGGGGATTCAAAACCTTTTGAGTGACCCGGGGAACAAAAGTCTTGTTAAAGATTTCTATGACCATCCCTTAATCAAGGGACTCCAGCAAAAAGGGAAAAAACCTCCCTATATACCGTCGCGCACTTTTGCCCTTGTCTTGATGGATATCATCGCTCCTGCTGATCCATCCACAGGTTCCAGGGCTCTGGAATATGTCCGGGACTCAGTCGCTAAGCTTTCAAACAGTCATATAAAGCAGGTGCTTCTTCTCTTTATGGACGAGGCAGAGAACAACCTTAACAAAGCACGGGAATTTCTTGAGAATTGGTATGACGATGCGATGGAAAGGGTATCCGGTTGGTATAAGAGGAAAACACAGGTGATAATACTGTGTCTTTCTATTGCTATAAGCGTGGCTTTTAATGCTGATACTCTTATGATTGCCAACACTCTTTCACGTGATGCTGCGATACGTGCGTCAGTTGTAGCGGCCGCTGAAAATATCAGGAGGCAACCTCTTTCCTCAGAACAGGAACCGGCATGGAAACAGCTCGAAAAGCTACAGGGAAAATTACTGGAGCATGAACTTCCCATAGGCTGGTCTCAGGTCTCAGGCGACTCCCGTGAAGTACCCAGGAACTTTCCCGCTTGGGTGAAAAAGATACTGGGCCTTCTGTTTACAGCCATCGCTGTATCTCTAGGCGCTCCGTTCTGGTTCGATATGCTTAATAAATTTGTTAACCTTCGCTCCTCGGGCATACAGCCGAAGACAGCTAAACAGCAGAAATGATGGATGGTTGAAGATACTTAAAAAGGAGAATTGAGTCATGTCTCAGGATGAAGAGGTCACTTTTCATAAGCTGTCCGAGCTATGGCGGAATGAGCATGTTCCATTGCTTGATACTAAAAATGAGAAATACTTCATAATAAGCGATATGCACCTGGGAGATGGAAGAGGCGCAGATAATTTCCGTGAGAATGAGGAAGCGCTGAAGACTGCCCTGGAACATTATCAAGAATATGGCTATAAGCTGATATTGCTTGGGGATATCGAGGAATTTTGGCAGTTTGAAATGGCCAGTATTGTTGACCGGTATGAAAATAGCATTTATAAAAAGATCCGGGCATTTGGAGATGAAAATATATATCGTGTATTCGGAAATCACGATATGGAGTGGTGTGCTCTTCCGGATCCAGCCAAAAATAAGCCCACAGGAGATGAAATTGCCGTGGAAGCCATCAAGATGAAAAACATCCAGGGTAATGCGAGGATTCTTCTTGTCCATGGGCACCAGGGAAGCGCTCAATCTGATAGATATTACTGGTCCAGCCGTTTTTTTGTACGACTGTTCAGACTGGTGGAGCCGATTATGAGGAAGCTGGGTTTCTTTTCACCACCCCCGTTCTCGATATCCAAGATCAAGAAAGATTATGAGCAGATTCTGTACTCGTGGGCAAAGCGGTCCAATGTCATATTGATTTGCGGTCACTCTCATCGAGCCATATTTGCAGCCAAGTCTTACATAGAGCGGCTGAAAGAAAAGATACTCGAAATTAAAGCGGAAATGGAGACCTATCTTGATGATGAGGTTTTGATAAAGAAGAACAGGGTAGAGATTGATAAATTAAGAAAAAGAATCAAAAAAGAGAAAAATAAAGGAAGGTTTATTGATTCTACAGAGTTAGAAGGTGAACCTGCACCCTGCTATTTTAATACCGGCTGTGCCCTTTATCGGACAGGCATTACCGGGATAGAGATAGCTGATGATACGATTAAACTGGTCAAATGGCATAATGATCCTCAAAAAAGACCCCGGTTTGAGATATACAAGGAAGGAAATCTAAGCACATACAGCACCAGAGTAAGTTCATGGGGGATCTAGCCCTCCGAATTTTCTCTTTGAGCGAATCCGATAGTCGGTTTGATACAGAGTGAATTATTTCATTTGACTATTGTTTTCTTAAATATTATTTTATAGGTAACTCGAGGGAGGAACCAATAGGATATGAATTGCTCTAAGTGCTACTTCGACAATCCCGCTGATACACGTTTTTGTGGCAACTGCGGAACCCAGATAAAACCCTCAGAAAAGACTTCTGATTCTTTCACCGCAACAGCCCAAACTCCCATTAGAGAATTTACCCGGGGAAGCACTCTGGTAAAAAGATACGAAATCATCGAAAAGTTGGGCAGAGGAGGTATGGGTCAAGTCTTTAGAGTAGTGGATAAGACAATAAATGAAGAGATGGCTTTAAAACTTATAAATCCTGCGATCGCTTCAAATGAGAAGACAGTTGAGCGCTTCAAAAACGAACTGAAACTTGCCCGCAAGATAACCCATAAGAATGTGTGTAGGATGTATGACCTCAATGAATCGGAAGGAACTCTTTTCATCACCATGGAGTATGTGCCAGGTGAAGATTTAAAGAGCATGATAAGAATGATGGGACAGTTAAGTGTGGGCAGAGCCATTTCCGCAGCCAAGCAGGTATGCGAAGGCCTGGCTGAAGCGCACAGACTGGAGGTTGTACACCGTGATCTAAAGCCCCAGAACATCATGATAGATAAAGAAGGGAATACCCGGATTATGGATTTTGGAGTTGCCCGCTCTTTGAAAGCAGAAGGGATAACAGGTGCTGGAATGATGGTTGGCACGCCTGAGTACATGTCTCCGGAGCAGGTGAAAGGGGAAGCAACAGACCAGCGTTCGGATATTTATGCTCTGGGAGTCATCCTTTTTGAAATGTTGTCCGGAAGGCTGCCTTTTGAAGGGGATACATCTTTAAGTATTGCTTTAAAACATAAGACAGATCCACCTCCGGATCCCAGGGAGTTCAATGCTCAGATTCCTGAAAATCTCAGCCTCGTTATATTGAAATGTATGGAGAAGGAAAAAGAGAAGAGGTATCAGGGAGCAGAGGAGCTTCTTTCAGAACTGAACAAGATAGAGGAAGAAATTTCCACCGAAGAGAGAATTCCCCCAGCGAAAAAGCCTGGAGCAGTAACTCCAAGAAAACGGTTGGTTTCTTTTTTATTACCAGGAATTCTTTTCGCTGCCATAATAGCAATTCTTGGATATTTGTTCTTGCCAGGAATTCTGCAGAAAGAAAAGCCAGGTAAAGAAATATTCGGTGAAATAAAGTGGAAAAACTCCATTGCAATACTTCCTTTTAAAGATTTAAGCTCGCAAAAAGACCAGCAGCCACTTTGCGAAGCGATGACGGATGCAATCATTACAAAACTGGCCAGCATTGTTGAATTGAAAGTCATTCCCTATTATTCAGTGCAGCGATATAAAGATACGGATAAAAGTCCTAAAGAAATTGGAGAGGAGTTGGATGTTAAAACAATCCTATCGCTGAATCTTCAGAAAGACGGAAATTTAATCCTTGTCAGAGGACAGTTAAGCGATGTAAAGGAAGATTTTGTCTTAGATTCATACGAATACGAGTCAGAGTTTGTAGGTATTTTTAAAGTTCAAGATACAATATCCAAAAACATAGCCTCCCGATTGAAGGTCCGGCTTGTCGAAGAGAGATTAAACTCTATCAAAAAAAAAGAACCGAAAGATTCTGGGGCTTACAAATACTACGTTTGGGGAAAGTATTTTGAGAAAAAATATAAAGATTTTCAGGAACGAAGTGATTTTGAGGAGGCAGTGAAGAATTATGAAAGAGCAATAGATGTCGATCCCGATTATGCTTTAGCCTTCTGGAGCTTGGGCAACATCTACCAGGCTTTATTTGTTAAAGACGAAATATGGAAATATTTTGATTTAATGGAAAAAAACTACGAGAATGCCTATCAAATAGACCAGGATTTAGCAGAAACGAATGCAGGCCTTGGGTGGGTTTACTATTATAAAGGAGAATTGGACGAGGCCTATAACTATTATAAGAGAGCCTTCGAATTAGACCCGAATAGTGCAGAGATTAATTACCATGTTGGCGGTTTTCTAAAGGATATTGGTTTATACCCCACGGCTATTGAATTTTATTCTAGAGCTATAAAGCTTGACCCATTAGATATAAGCTATCGTCGCCTTTGTGCCCGCTGTTATATGTACATTGGAGAATATGAAGAAGCTGTTCATCATCTAAAGGAAGCATTTGAATTTGGACCAGATAATGTCAGACTCCATTTTTTTTATGCTAGAGTCCTGATAATGATGAAAAAATATGATGAGGCCGGCAGAGAAATTGCCAGGGTAAAGAAACTCGAACTGGACAATCCTAACGTTCGATATTACAAAGCTTGGATATTAGCAGTAAAGGGGGAAAAAGAAAAAGCATTAGCGATTATTAGAGAAGTTGAGGATCCCGTTTATCTAACCTATCTTCTGTCTAACATATATGCCATTCTGGGAATGAAAGATGAAGCGATTGAAAATATCAAAGAATCCATTGAAAAAGGATTTCATGAAACACAAGGATTTCTTCATTCATATCTCGTATTAATAAACAATCATTTTTATGACAGCCTCCGTGATGATCCTCGTTTCAAAGAAATAGTAAAAAAAGAAAATAAAAAGTACCGAGAAAGAAAAAAAAAGTATGGAATATTTTGAGTATTTTCCTTTTTATAATACAAAATGTTAGTATAAATATTAGTATAGAAGAGAGGAATAGGGTGGTTTTGATTCTGTCACTAAAATGGAATATTCAGTCTGTGTTGCTTTCTATAAATAGAGAGTAATGAATAAATGCGCCAAAAAAAAACTTAAGAAAGGAGGGAAATATGGGAAGAGTGATTTGGATTGAAGATGTAATAGGAGATTATCAAAGAGGCAAGCTTAAAAAGAAAATTAAAAATAATGATCCTGTACACCTTAAGAAGCACTTTCGTGAAAAGAAGCCTGAAGAGATGGCAGAAATATTCGGAGAGAAAGCCGTTATCGCTTCACCAGAAGGCAAAAGGTTCAGAGGAAAAACTGAAATACAAACTTTCTGGGAGGGTGAAATTGGTCCTAAAAAAAACAGAGAGGTGATATTTGAACCGGTGTGTATCTATGTACGCGAAGTTAAAGACCCAACCCAAGGCCCAGACAAAACTCTTCATGTTGCTCATGAAGTAGGTGTGTTCCGCTTAATAAGTGAAAATGTAGGATCAAGAACAAATTGTACAGGTAGTTGGACACGAACTCTCCGCCATCCGCAATCGTGTGAATGGGAGCCGTAAATCGATCGTCGGACGTGACTAGCGTAATGTAAAATCCTAATTCAGATTTATTTTCTCTCACAACAAAATCAAGGGCGTTCTAATCAGGGGGGAGGTCTGCTCAGCATAAATTGACGGTCTTTCAATTAAAACAAAACTGATACCTTTTCAGGTTTATACAAAAGAAAAAAAATGAAGGCGCGAGATTTTTATTTACTAATAAGAATTATATTTATATAGTAATGGTTTAAAATTATCCATCGAGAGTGACAAAAAAAAATGTATCCTATCAGGAAGTAAACTTGGTGTAGAAATGAAGATTTTAGAGCCTTTTAACCGGAAAATAATAAGCTGGTTCATAAAGGATTTTGAGAATATTGACAACAAGCAGGTCCGCATCCGGTATGGCCTGCTGGCAGGCTGGGTTTCCATAATCGCAATACTCATGCTGTTTATCGTAAAGATGTTCCTTGGTCTTAAATCGGGATCCATATCGGTTGTTGCCAATGCCTTCCATCTCCTCTCGCACCTGGCCAATTCTATTATCCTGGTGGTCAGTTTCTGGGTGACAGCGCGTCCAGCCACAGCAAAGACTCCGTTCGGGCATGGAAGGATGGAACATGTCGCACCTCTTATCATGGCGGTCTTTCTTTTTGTATCAGGGATACAGATCGCAGAGACTGCGGTTCATCAAGTTCTTAAACCGCATGAGGTCCACTACTGGACAGCTCTGCCATGGATTCTCCTGGCAACAATTGTGGTCAAGCAGGGGCTTGGGCAGTTTGTCAAATTCATGGGCAAAAGGGTACATTCCCATGCCATTTTGACAAATGCCGCTCATCACACTATTGAGGCAGTGATGTCCCTGGCAGTGATAGGAGGTCTGGTCGCAGGCCATCACTTTCATCGTCCTGAAGTGGATGGGTACATCGGTATTGTGGTAGCGGCATGGCTTTTGTATTTGGGCTATAATCATGGTAAAGATGCTGTCGTGCCGCTTTTAGGCCAGGCTCCCAGCAAGGATATGATACAAAGAATCAGGGAAACCGCAAAATCCATCGATGGCGTTGAAAATGTCCATGAGATAATTGTTCATGACTACGGGTCAATGTATACGATCTCTCTCCATGTGGAAATACCTGAGAAGTTCGGTCCAGCCGAAATGCATGAAATTGCTGAGAGATGTGAAGGAAAGCTAAGAGAGACATTCGGTGGTGAGGTAATTTGTCATACAGATCCTCTTATGGAGCATAGTCCTGAAGTACAGGCTGTTGAAGATCGATTCAAAGAGCTCTTAAAAGGTTTTTCACAGGTAACCGAATATCATGACTTCCGTGTTATTGCAGAGTCGCGCCAGAGAATTATCATCATCGCAGATATAGATGTGAGTGATGATGTGCCGGAGTCTGAGTTCAAACAGATCTCTCGAGATCTGGAAGCCCGTGTAAGTGAAGAAATCCCTAATATAGCCTACTCCCAATTTTACATTACCCCTAAATATGCTTACTGATGGTAAATCATAAAGAGAAAAATGGGGAGCCGTTAGCTATTATTTCAAAATTTCGATAAAAGGAGGAATTATGAAAACAAAATGTAGAGCCCCTCAAATCTTCGGGCTTGTTTTGCTTTGCCTTTCCATGGCAACTGTTTTGAATGCACAGTCAAAGAAGTACGAGGTTCTCCTTGGGACCTGGGATGTGCAGACTGAGAATGACACATTTACCTTCACATTTGAGTTTACCATGAAGGATGAGTCTCTTGCGGGAAAATTTACTGGATCTTCAGGGGAGGTTGAGATGGCAGACCTTTCTTTCGAAGACAACAAACTCAAGTTTTCTGTTGATGTCAATGGGATGGTTATAGATTTTTCAGCCACGATCGAAGGGGAAAATCTTGAAGGCATGCTTTCTCTGGAATACGGTGAAGCTAATATCACCGGGACTAAGAGAAAGAAATAAAAATCGTGTGAATATTCACAATAAAAAAATTGTTCCCTATCCTGAAGTTCTTGCGGCACAGAAGGTTATCTCCGGCAAAGTGCACCGCACTCCTGTTGTCAGGTCAGATTATCTTGGCAAACTCACTCACACGAAGCTTTATTTCAAGCTGGAGCTGTTCCAAAAAACGGGTTCCTTCAAGCCCCGAGGTGTCCTTAATAAGCTGCATCACCTGAGTTCAGAGGACAGGAAAAAAGGTGTGGTCTCGATTTCCGCTGGTAACCATGCCCAGGCTTTGGCCTGGGTAGCGACACAGTTAGATATTTCATCAACCATTGTCATGCCGGCGGGGAGTTTGCTCAGCAAAATAGAAGCGACCCGGAGCTATGGCGGTGAAGTGATCCTGACGGAAGACAATCTGCTGGAGACCTGTCTGGCAGTCCAAAAAGAGCGTGATCTCATTTTAATCCACCCTTTTGACGACCCCAAGATCATAGCCGGACAGGGAACGATCGGGATAGAGATCTTAGAAGATGTCCCTGATGTGGACGTCGTTATTGTTGGTATCGGTGGGGGAGGACTGATATCAGGGATTGCGATGGCTCTGAAAGAACAAAAACCAGAGCTTAAGGTTATCGGCGTCGAGCCGGAAGGTGCTTCAGCCATGAGTCAGAGTTTACAGCACGGTGAACCGGTGCATTTAGACCGGGTCGACACAATTGCTGATGGTCTGGCAGCACCTTTTGCCGGTCAGTACACGCTGGCTCATGTGCAGGTTTACGTCGATGACATAGTGATTGTTTCCGATCTGGAGATTGTGGAGGCCATGAAGTTGATCCTGGAGCGGTGCAAGGTTACTGCCGAGCCTGCTGCCGCCTCCA
This sequence comes from Candidatus Aminicenantota bacterium, assembly GCA_023133225.1. Taxonomy (GTDB): domain Bacteria; phylum Acidobacteriota; class Aminicenantia; order Aminicenantales; family Aminicenantaceae; genus JAGLWV01. The sequence continues at coordinate 10,217 of JAGLWV010000056.1, forward strand.
CCCTGGCTGCTTTACTGTCGAGCAACATCAGCATGACTCAGGGGGCCACAGTGCTCTGTGTGTTGAGCGGAGGAAACATCGATCAAAAGAGCTTGAAGTCCCTTCTGTAGCAGGTGAGATTATCATAGAGGGAATTATAGAAATTCTTTTTTATGCCAGTTATTTTATAGAAAAGTAGAAAATTCTTTTATTCCATGATTTTGTATTTAACAATCTGCAGGATATCATCTTTATCTCTTTCCATGATAAAGAGGGAATGGTTTTCGACAGCGGCGAGCGATCCGCGGTAATTGAGGTAAAAATTATCGACAAACCTGCCTTGACGGTCAAAGACATCGATGAGTTGACCTTTATTCTTGTCTCTGGTTGAGGTCAATATCCACAGGTGATCTTGGTGGAGGAATAATCCTATGGTATCATTTTTATACTTTCTTTTCGGTGCATTAAATCTTTTTATGTTTTCTTTCTCTCTCTTGGTAAGAACATGATTTACCCGTGGATACTTTCTTAAGAAACTTTTGATCACTCGTCCTTTTTGCAGGTCAGCCTGAACAATCTTATATTCGCATGTATGGGAGACAAAGAGTTCCTGACGGGCGGAATCAAAAACAGCATCAAAAGGAGCCCAATCCATGCCGAATTTCGGAGATTCAAATATTTTCTTTGGAAAAGATAGGATTTTGCTTTCAGAGAACCCGTCATCTGAAATGACTATGACAGACATCTCTATGTCACGAAACCTTGCCTCCTTTGCACTGCCAGCATAGATGGGTTCTTGCTCGATAAAAATGAATTTATCCTCCACAATCCAGTGTAGCTCACTCAGCCTCCTGTTTAATTTAATTTCATCAATCAGGTTCCCATTCATATCGGTATGAATGATTTTCTGGAGACTTAAGGTCGTAAGATAGATGCCATCTTTTGTCAGACAATAGGAAATATAAGCCCATTTATATTCTCTGCTGGGAATCTCTCCCGGACCCTGTCCAGCTTTGAAGAGATTCCTGACAAATTGACCTTGCGGCGAAAATTTTAAAAACTGGTTTTCATCGACAACAAAGAAACTTCCGTCCGTCGCAACTTTTAATTTTCGAGGATACTTGAAATAAAAATTTGCGCCTTCGTCCCTAATCCGAAAAACCTCTTTAAGTTTGAGCACTCTCCCTGCATTCTTGTTCAAAGGTTTCTCAGGATTGACGATAGGTGTCTGCGAGAAAATAGAACATACAATAAGGAAAAATGTCCAAGCCAGACCTATACATTTTGATTCTTTCATACCGATTCCTCCAAAAAAAATAGAGCAAAATAAGAGTTTGTTACAATGCTAAGGTTTAATAAGAGTTCATCAGTCAACCCTCTTTACGCATTGAAGATGCATCACGAAGATCCATTGCCTCTTACCTATTATTAATAGTCGATTCCAGCTCAGAAAGGATTGTTATGATTTCCTTAAATGAAGGGGGTTCCTCGAACATCATCATTTGCATATCCTCATAGTCTTTCTGTAACTCTGGGAGACGAAAATCAGGAGGACTGAGATGCAGCATTCCTGGTCTTGCTTCCTCATATTTCGCCCACCCACATCGAAAGAATAGTTTCTTATGCTGCGCTACGGCCTCCAATAAGTCATAGTCCTTTTTAGCTTTATCACCAAAAACACTCTTGGCGAGCATGGCCAAATCATAGTAGCGACGAAAATAACGTGGTTTAAACGGCTTATTTATGGGACGATTCGCCTCTTGATGAAGAATAGTGGCTTTCTCCCAGAAGATGCGTTCAGCTGTTAAAGCGATGACTTTACACTCTTTCTTAATTTTAAAGACATCGGGATAGTATTCAGCGGCATAAGGCTTTACCTTAGCCTTGCAGGTTGGCCACGGATCTGCTCGGCAGCCGAACTCCAGTTTAACGAGAGGATCCACATAAGAACCGGAGGCGAGCTCCACTGCTCCGGGGTAGAGGAAGAGCAATGTCTGTCCGTCCTCATCCTGTTTATCAATAACCACATCCCACGGCTCGTTGTTTACTTTCAAATAGGATGCAAATATCTCTTTCAGCTTAGGCTGCAAATAAGAACCAACATACTGCCTGCACTCGGCAACCATTCGTTTGATCAATCGATCACGTTTTTTATTGCTTGTTATGTTAGCTGGATCGTTTTCACCTTCAAATCCGAGCAACGCTCGATTAACAGTCAAATCGATATCTTCGGAAAAACGATGAATGACCTTATAAACCTTCGAAAGCGTTGTTCCGCCTCTGAATATCAAATGCTTTCTCAGATCGGGCAAACTGAATAGGCAATGAAGAGTCCAGCAAACCCAGAAATCCTTTTCCACAATAAGAGGATCCACGTTCATCTGGCTGCTCGTCTCTTCGAACAACCGTTGCCGAAAGCCGGCATCTCGTGCCGCCACACCGTCCAAGCTTACTCCTCCCCCGGTTCTCCTTTAGATGTGATTCGTTGGACTACTTCCCAAATCCAGTCCTCCATATATCTGGCATCTTTTAATAGTTTCTTTCGATCAGCGTCGGAAAGTTGTTGTCGTAGATGGTAGATTATATTTTTCTCAATCCATCCTTTCCCTAAAAAGCGAAGAGCCTGAGTGACGAGAATGCTGATCTCGTTTCCGGGCCGCATCTCTCGTGGCTTTACTCGCTTGAATATCAGAATTCGGTTGTTGATTTTGACTGTCCGCGATTTGCCATTCGTAAGGTAAACAATTTTTGCTGGTACCTGTGTTGATAGTCCAAGAAGGTTTGCTGCTAGAGCGCCAGAGGGTTGAATGCTAACCCCGTTTTTCCGTGCTATTGCCTGTGCTACCTGTTGTATGTCTGGGCTTAGTCTACCTCCCAACTCCTCATCCTCCCGTGGAAAATCATAAATTCCGGTCGTTACCCGGCGGATGATACCCTGGGCAAACAATCTAGAAAGGGTTTTATCGACCGGATTCCGGTTGCCAAGATCAAGAAAATCCTTGCTTGAAAATACGCAACCTCTTCCTTTCCCTCTTACTCGTGCAAGTATTTGATTTCGAAGAGATTGCATTGCGTCTTAATGAACCTTTTTGTCAGAAGTGAGATGCCTCACTTCTGACAGAATATATTATTTTGACAGTAAATATCAACCTTATTTTTATACCGTAGGGATGGTTATTTAGTCAATATTTTCTTCAATTTCTACGCGTTAACACCTTAGTGTGACATTATCACCAGTGAAGCAAAGGGCCTGGATTAAGAACGGCAGGTAGATATGCGGCATTTTTTTAGTAACATTCTTAACAGGATTCAATATGAGAACAGTCAGAAGCGCAAGGAGCGTTAAGCCAGCGAAGCAGATTTAGAGTTGTCTTTTTCTTCTATAGATTTCTTTTTGGTTCTCGTATTCTGAGAGAAGCTTTTCAAAGCAATGAACCTGCAATGACATCAATTCTATGAAAGACTTATTCATTAAAAAAGAATTTGACCTCCCTAATCCTCAATGATATAAATCAGTTAGTTTAGAAAGATACTGAATACATGCCCTTAAGGAGCATAGGGTGAAGTGGGATTTATTTATTTGTCATGCAAGTGAGGATAAAAAAGATTTCATCCAGCCTTTTGTTAAAAAACTCGTCTCTTGTGGTCTAAAGGTCTGGCATGACGATGACATTCTTGTGTTAGGAGATAGCTTAAGGCGGTCGATTGATGAGGGATTGTCGAAATCGAGATATGGAATTGTAGTTCTCAGCCCTTCTTTCTTTGAAAAAGAGTGGCCACAAAAAGAGCTAGATGGACTTGTCGCAAGAGAAAGGGAGGGTATAAAAGTAATCTTCCCTATATGGCACAAAGTTGAATTTAATGATGTGGTAAAATATTCACCAACTCTTGCAGATAGAATTGCTGCAAAAAGTTCTGAGGGGATCGATGAAGTCGTTGATAAAGTAAAAAGATCGATTCGAGACAAGAACGAATCCACTACAATAGATAGCTCGGAATATTACCGCGATCTTTCGGAAGAAGAAGCTAATGTGCTTCTGTTAGCTCTCCATTTCGGGGGAGAAATAAAAATAATTGAAACAGATCAAATAGGAAGATTCCTTCAACTTGGTGACCGAGATTATTATGACATTAATCATCCCGAAATACGAATATCATATCTTGAAGCTTTAAAAAGATTAATTGATAGAAACCTTGTTTTTCAGGAGACTGAAAGATGGTTTAATCTCACCAAAATCGGTTTCGAATATGCGAGAAGTTTTGAGACAAATGACCTAATGGAAAAAGCTTGGCACTACTATGAGAATGAAAAGAATTATACTGAAGCCATTAGACTTTATAGAGAAATAGTTAAGAAATATCCAGAGTCTGGAACATCTAAAGAAGCTCAAAAGATGATAGGGATAAATTATTTACATTTAGATGATTCAATAAATGCTGAATTAGAATTAAAGAAATGCATTGATATTGGGAATGATTTTTCCAGTGCATTTTTTTATTATGGAGAAGCTCTCCTAAAAAATAAGAAATTCCAAGAAGCAAAAACTGCTTTTGAACATTCTTTATCTAAACCTGATACCCCTGATTGGATCAAAACTGAAGCGCCAGAAATAATTAAATTATGTGATAAAAAGATTATTTCAGAGTTGGCTTCGCTGGCCGATCAAAAATACGAAGTAGAACAAGCCAAAATTAAAGCAGAAATTGAGATGGAAGAAAAAGAAATAATAGAACAAAAGGGTACTCAAGGTCTTCGTTGGTCGAGTGTTTTAGCCAGAGAATTGTTGAATATGAACATTGCAGGGATTCAAAGGAAAATAGGCTTAAGGCTCGAACTAGATAAAAATATCATATTCTCATGCCAGCCGATAATATCAGAGGAGGAAATTGCATTTTTATATAACAGATTAAAGGCAATTGCAGATTCTGAAAGAAAGGTTTTAAAAGAGAAAATGATGGTTATTTATAAGGAATGTCATACTGAAAACTTATTGAGCACAGATACTTGCAAAATAGATAAAGAAATAGATATGTCATTGCAGGGGTGTTTAACAAATTTAAAAATTGAAAAAGAGCAGGTCTTAATAAAGACTGAATGATTTTTAGAATTGAAATTTGTTTAAATTTTATTTTTGAGCTATATTCAAGTATTTTAGAAACGAAATAAGACGACGAAATAAGGGGGACGACGACGAAATAAGAGGGGCAGGTCACAGCAACTTATTGATAACATTGATAATAGCCCAAAAAATGTAGTGATTTTTGGTTCTTCACAATAATGGATACCTGAGTTGACGTAGAGGGAATATGGCTCTAAAAAGGAGGCTGGTTCATCAAATGGATGCTCAGTGTTTAATGATTTATAGGTTAAAATCTTTTGTCATTCCCGCGAAAGCGGGAATCCAGGACTATCTACATATACGCCAATACAAATCAATCTAGCGTAAAACATTTTTTATTTCTGGATTCCCGCCTTCGCGGGAATGACAGATAGAACGGAACAGACCAAACGAAAGAGATAAACAATAAGGTGAAATTGCCACGCTCCCTCTGGTCGCCTGCAACGACATCAATCAAGCATGGGATCTTTTCGGATCGTTAGGATCCGGGTGTATGTTTTTCCGTCGACTACCAGCTTCACCTGGTAAACTCCGGCTCCTGCAGAAGGTCCCTGCAAAGGACGGGCAAAGAAACCTCTTCCTCGAGCAAAACGGCCAAACTCTTCAGTCAATTGTTGTCTAATAGAGTTAAGTTCATCAGCCGTTGTTGCCTTTTTGAATTTTTTATTAAGCTGATTCAAACTTTTTTTCTGATCACGTCCCACCTGCTCTTTCAACTGCTTGAATTGGCGCTCCAACCGTTGAACAAAATTCTTGCGTTGCTGCTCACCGGGATTAAAATGTATATCCCAGCGGTATCTATTGATTCCGGTTGAATCATCTACTGTCGTGGTGAACTTCTCTGTTCCATTTAGGCTGCTGATTTCCAGTTCAGGCTTATTTTTGGGCTTTCCTTTGAGATAGTAATTAATGGTGGCCGTATTCTGAATTTCAGAGGGTGAATTTGATGGCTCTGTCTGAGACATTGAAAGCGGATTCCGGCCGATAAACAGTTGATGGCCTCGAGTTGCACCCCGGCTTATTCCCTCCCATTCTGTAGCGATAGGATTTTCAAATAAATAGGCTTCACGGTCGAGTACCTCCTTGGATAATTGCTGCAGGGGAGTTATGTCATCCAGGATCCAGACTCCACGACCATGTGTTCCCGCGATCAGATCATTGTCCCGGGGATGGATCAATAGGTCATGAACCGCAACTGTTGGCATTTCATTCATAAGCCGGGTCCATGTTTTTCCGCCGTTAACCGAGACAAATGCTGCAAATTCGGTACCGACAAATAATAGATTCTTGTTTTTCAGATCTTCTTTTATAACGTATGTACTGTGACCATCGGGTAGATTGTTTGTGATATTTTCCCACGTCTGGCCATAATCCGTGGTCTTAAAGACATAGGGCTTGAATACATCACTCCTATGCCCATCAAAAGTGACATAACATGTTCCTTTATCAAAATGTGATGCCTCAACGCGGCTTACCCAGATCCCATCTGGGACTCCTTTGATATTGGGGCGCACATTTGCCCAGGTTTCCCCCTCATCGTTAGTGAACTGGATATTTCCATCATCTGTGCCGGCCCAGATCAATCCAGGCATAAGAGGAGATTCTGATATGGTCACTATCGTACAATGTGTTTCTGCTCCAGTCACATCCCTGGTCAAGCCACCACTTTCTCTATCGGTTTTTACCGGATCATTTGTAGACAGATCAGGGCTGATGATTGTCCAGTGGTCGCCACGATCTACACTCTTAAAAAGGAAGTTGGCGCCATAATAGAGGGTGCGGGGATTATAATGGGAGATAAAAAACGGCGTATTCCAGTTCATCCGCACCACGGGCCTCTCCTGGCCAATCTGTTTTGGAACAACCTTATCCCAGTTGATGGTGTTGTTCCTGTTGGGAGCTATTTCTGTGGCCATCTGGCGGAAAAGGGCATGATTTCTGCGGATCCTGCCTCTCTGTCTTTCAGAATAGACCGTTTTCCAATCTGTGGGATCGACCGCTGTGTAAAATCCATCACCGCTGTGAAACTTAAACCAATGGTCGTTAAAAATGCCATTGTAATCACGGCTGTTACTCGGACCTCCCCAGATGCCATTATCCTGGAGTCCAACATAAACGTAATAAGGATCTCGTAGATCCACAGAGACTGCATATATCTGGCTGATAACAAAATTATCAAAGAAGTTAAAGTGTTTCCCGTGATCGTGTGTTATAGAAATCCCCTTGTCATTCCCGACATAATAGCGGTCTGTGTTATGAGGATCTAGCCACATGACATGAAAGTCGCCAGCTATACCCGGCATACCGGAACGGAAGGTCTTCCCTTTGTCTTCTGAAACCTGAGCTCTGGTGCCCATGGCATAGACTAACCTGTCATCGCCGGGATTAATATAAATCTGGCTATAATAGAAGGGCCTGTTATTGTACCTGTTCATATATTTCCAGGTTTTGCCGCTGTCTTCAGAGCGATACACTCCAGTTCCAAGTTTTTTCATGTCATCATATTCTTTTGTTCCTGGCCTGGGCTGAAAGCCGTGCTCGACAATCGCCATGACAATTTCCGGATTTTTGCGGCTGATGGAGAGACCAATACGTCCGACATCCCCTTTAGGAAGTCCTTTTGTCAATTTCTCCCACGAATTCCCTCCGTCAGTCGATTTAAATATTCCGCCATTGGGACCACCACTATCAAACCGGTACGGCTTACGAATCCTTTCCCAGAATGCTGCATAGAGAATATCAGGATTTTTGGGGTGCATCTTGACATCCGTACATCCGGCTTTGCTATCACCGGGAAGCCCATTCATAAATTTTTGCCATGTTTTCCCGCCATCGATCGTCTTAAACAAACCACGTTCTCCAGCATATCCCCATAAATGTCCCTGGGATGCAACATAGACGATCTCGGGATCGGTAGGATGTGTAACGATTCTGGCAATATGATGAGAATCCTCCAGGCCTGCTTTGATAAAGGTCTCTCCTCCATCTGTGGACTTGTAAATACCATCGCCCCATCCAACACTATTGCGGACGTTTGCTTCACCGGTACCAACCCAGAGGATGTTTGGATTTTTCTGGAAGATAGCCACGGCTCCTATTGAAGCAGAACCATATGTGTCGAAAATCGGCTTCCAGGTCGTCCCTGCGTTGACAGATTTCCAGACACCTCCTGAGGCTGATGCGGCTATCACAAACTTGAAATCATCTTCGAGTGCCTGGATATCTGAAATACGTCCACCCATATTTGCGGGTCCAATGCTGCGCCATTTCAGATGTTTGAAGAGAGTCTGCTCAGACGGCTCCGAGTTTAAATCAACGCTCATAAGCAAAAATAAAAAGATAGTCATCAGTAAAGGACAAATAAAAATATGATGTTTTCTGTAATTCATGAGATGAACTCCTTTTCGTTTAGTTTTTTTTAGACAGTGATTCAATCTATTAAAATCCCTCGTAATTTTATGCAATTCCCATGCATTAACATCTTAGTGAGACATTATCATCTTCAAAATGACAATGTCAATTGCCAACAGGCAGGGCCGAGGGGGTATAAAGCGGGATGCAACGTTATTTTAAGATAAAGGGTTTAATCCTTTAAGCTGGTTTGTGTTCAGATTGATGAAAAAGGAACAGGAAAAAGCCTGTGACGAACTCGTCTTAAAAGCCGGGGTCAAACCATCGACCTATGAAAAAGAACGATGGTTATATTTTTACGGACTTGAATCCGAGAATAGCTTTGAACCCGGTCGTTACTGAATCTAAAATGGAGTAAAAAGTAGGCAGTATGATCAGTGTAAAGAAGGTTGAGGTGGTCAGACCCCCGATTATGGCAACGGATATTGGTGCCCACATCTGGGCGCGCCTTCCCGCGGCTTGAAAATATTGAGGGAGAAGAAAGGGCAGTGCCAGAGGGAGAACGCCAAAAATTGTTGTGATGGCTGTCATGATGATCGGTCTCATCCGGTCTTTTCCCCCTTGAACGATAGCGGCATTCTTGCTAATCCCTGACTTTCTTAACGTCCGGATGTGGTCGATAAGAATGATCCCATTGTTGACCACGATCCCAAAAAGAACCAGCAGCCCCAGATAGGAAGTGGTATTGAGTGTGATATTGGTAAGGGAGAAAAATATGGAGACACCAAACAGTGCCAGGGGCACGGTTAAAAGGATGGTGAAGGGATGGACAAAAGATTCGAAAAGCGAAGCCATGATGATATAGATGAATACCAGGGCAAGAATGATCGCGAGGCTCGATTCCCCCTGGGATTCCCTGAAACGCCTCCACCCGCCTCCGAGAGACCACGAGTATCCATCAGGAAATTGAAGGGTGTTCATGGCTGCAGTTATGTCGTCTGAGATTCCTATCATTCCTTGAGATTTTGTGTTAATCCTGATATTCAGTTTTGACTTCTTGTTTTCCTTACGGATCGAAGTAGATCCCATCCGGTAGGAGAATGTAGAGACGGCGGAGATCGGGATTCTTTTTGACCTGGTTCGCAGGCTTATATTCCTGAGGTCTTCTTCAGTAAAACCCTCATCACCTTGAATCTTCAAGATGATATCGATCTCGCGGTTTTCCGTTTTGAATTTCCCGATGGATCTTTCCGATAAAGAAGATGAGATCGTTTGGGCCACCATCCGGCTGTCCACTCCGGAACTCTCCGCCTTCTTCCGGTCTACCTGAACCATTAGCTGGGTGTTTCCCCCTTCCAGGTCGCTGCTCACGTCTTCTACATTTTCGACTGTTCTGAGCTTATCCATGACCATTGGGGCCAGTTCGGTCAATTTGGTGTAGTCCAGCCCGATAAGTTCCACATAAACCCCTCGAGAATGCCCCCCTCTTCCGCGTCGCTCTCCGTATTCGTAGACGATCCCTGCCCGTTTAGGCAGCAATTCCTTCAATTCTTCTTTAATTTCGGTCACCGAAGGCCCCTCTTCGGTTAAATTGAGCTCGAGGCGGCCTCGAAATCGTCCCTGTCGTGCGTTTCTCACTCCAAACTCGATGGTTAGGTGATCGATGGCCAGCTCTTTTTTTCTCTCCAGGAGTAATTCTTCATAATGGAAAAACAGTGCTTTCATCTCATCCAGAGTAAAGCTTCTCGGCATATAAACCGAGAGACTGACCTCTCTCTCATCACTGCTGGCCATGAACTCCCGCTCGATATTTGTGAGAACTTGGTAGGAAATAAAAAAGATGCCGATGGCCAGCCCGACGATCAGGAGTTTGGTTTTCCAATTTTTTATAGTGAAGCGGATAATGCTCTCGTATAATGAGGTGAGCTTGACAAGCCATCTGGCCTTTTCCTTGGCTTTCCCGGCTAACAGGCGGCTCCCTGCCAGTGGGATAAAAGTCAGTGATACAATCAGGGAGGCGATCAAGGCTAAGGAGATCGTCAGTGCAAAATCTGCCATAAAACGGCCAAATCCAGAGCGCGACATGAATCCGATCGAGATGAATACAACCAGGGTTGTCAGCGTAGATGCGGTAACGGCCAGGGCAACTTCACTGCTGCCGGCCACGGCCGCTTTTATGGGCAAGAATCCTTTTTCCTGGCGCAGGCGAAATATGTTTTCCAGAACCACGACACTGTTATCCACCAGCATGCCCACGGCCATCATCAATCCGCTCAAAGATATGATGTTGATGGTTATAGAGGAACCGAAAATAGTTTTGTAGAGATACATTAAGCTGAAAGTGAAGACTATCGCCATCGGAATGGCAGTGGCGATAATAATGGTGGATCTGAATTTCCTGAGAAAGAACAGAAGCACAAATACTGCCATGATTCCACCAAGGATGCCTGATATAGTCAAATCCTTCAGACTCTTTAAAATATCCTTGGATTGATCCCTGTAGAAGATAACGGTCATATTTTTTAGGATAGGCTCTGTTTCCTTTATTTGAGCCATAGTCGCTTTGACTTTTTTGCAGACATCGACGATATTCGAGTTCGATGCCCGGAAGATTTGAAAGCGTACGGTCTCATTACCATTGAGTCGGTTAAACTCCTCCTTCTCCGGGTAATCGTAGGTAACATTAGCCACATCGGCGATGGTTATGCCCTTTTCGTTAAGGGGAAGGGTTTTAATCTCGTCCAGGATCTTCAGCTCACCTGGAATCCGAGTGACATAACGAACTTGTTCATCCTCGACGTAACCGGCAGAAATATTGACGTTATTGTTGCGGATGGTGTCGATGAGGTCCCTGATCTGAATCGATGAAGAATAAAAAACTTCCGGCCTCAAGTATATGGTCAGGACTTTATTGCGAATTCCCCGGATATCCACGTTGGCTACCCCTTCAACCCTCTCCAGCTCTTGAGTGATGAAATGCTCTGACCAGCAATAGAGGTTATCTCGATCCCCGGGTAGAGACACGCTGAAATTGATCACCGGGCGGTCAGTCATTCCAAAGCGGCGAATGCGGATATTCTCGACATCGTCCGGGAGCTTGTCACGGACCTGGTCGATCTTGTCGCGAATTTCCATGGTCGCCAGATCCATATTGGTTCCCCCTTTGAACTGCATGTGAATATTAGACGAGGAAGCGGAAGAGGTTGAACTGAGGCTTTCCAGGTTGTTGATTGTAGCCATCATGTCTTCCAAAGGCCGGGTGATGATCCGTTCCACCTCCTCGGGTGAGGATGATGGATAGGGGATTGATATATTAAGCCCGGGGAAAGAGGTATCTGGCATCAGCTCCAGAGGGAGTTTAATAATGGATATTATTCCGATGGTGAAAAAAATCATCATCACAACTATTACAGATACAGGTTTCTTAATAGCAAATTGTGGTAAATTCATTGTTTTCCCGTTTTTGCTTTTTCAGGAGAAAAAGCTAATTTTTTAAGAAAAGATCCTGTGGATTTTTCCTGTTCACCGGCTGTTTTTGTTTCCCCGACCACTACACTGTAAACCAGGGGAATAAAGATTAGAGTCAGAAAGGTTCCGAAAATCAAGCCTCCGATCAAAGTCAAAGCCAGGGGGATCCGGATTTCGAATCCTTCGTTAAAATCGAGTGCCATGGGCAGAAGCGCCAGCACTGTGGTGATCGTGGTCATCAGGATGGGGCGCCACCTCACTTGTGATGCAGTTTTTATGGCCTCTATTTTTTTCATGCCCTCTTTTTGGAGCTGGCCGATGTAGTCCACTAGAACAATGGCGTTGTTCACGATGATCCCTGAAAGGATGACCAGGCCGATGAGCACAATGACATTAATAGACATACTGGCAATAAGCCCGACCACGATTACGCCTATTATGCCAAGGGGAATAGTAAACATGATGATAAAAGGTTTTTTAAATGATTCAAACTGAGAAGCCATCACCAGATAGACCAGGAATATTGCCAGGAGAATGGCGAAGATCATGGATGAAAAGGCCACCTCCTGCTCCATCGTCTGGCCGGCCATGTAAATCGCATAGTCAGGAGATCTACTGATGGTTTTTATTTTGTCTTGGATCTTCTCCTTGGCTTCATCCAGAGAGATTCCGGAGATATTTCCTGTAAGAACGGCGGATTTCTGTTGGAGGATGCGCCGGATTTCCGCCGGGCCTTCACTGATTCTGATCTCTGCAAGAGCCTTCAAGGGAACCATAACTCCAAGCCCGTTGCGAATGTTAATCCGGCTGATTTTGTCCACACGGTCGCGAAAATCCTCGGAGAGGCGGACACGGATGTCAATTTCCCTGTCGCTTTCGATAAAGCGGGTTGCCACTGCACCTTCGATTTTATTTCTGAGCTGAGAGCCCACCGAATTGATGGTCATGTTCTGGGAAGCGAGTATGGCACGGTTGAAAATAATCTGAATTTCCGGATATCCTTCTTCCATGCTGGATTTCAGGTCGATGATGCCTTCGATGTCCCGCAATTTTTCCAGGAGCTCATCGGATACCTGCTTGATCACTTCGATAGTGTTGCCGGAGACGACCACCTCGAGAGGTGCTTTGAAGGAGAATAAACGGGGCTTATAGACTTTGACTTTTGTGGTGGGAAAATTTTTCAGGTCAGCCCGGACCTTTTCAATGATACGGTCTTCCTTTTTTCCCAGGATGCCGGACTTCAGGCGAATGGTGAATTCCGAAAGGTTCTCGCGTTCTTCCTGAAAGGAGATACCCCCCATAGACCCTCTTCCTATTAACTCATAAATACTGTCTATCTCGTCATGCTTTTTCAGAGTATCGGAAATATCTGTGATGATAGCGGTATTCTCCTTCAGGGAAGTCCCGGGTTTGAACTCGACGTTAATCAGAAATTCTCCCTGGGAAATGACAGGGATAAGCTCCTGTCCCATGAATCTGGCTAAAAAGATGGAAATAAAAAAGATAACGATCACAGAAGGGATAATGATCTTTTTCCGGGAAAAAGATTTATCCTGGCCTCTTATGTATGCTCGATGGAATTTTTCATAGATTTTATCCAGAGGTTTGAAGATTATTTTCAGAAAACCTGTCAGTTTTTCCTTGGCGTTTTCTCTCCGCAGCGTTGAATTCAGCATGGGGACCAGAGTCAGGGATACAAGGAGAGAGGCAAGTAAGGAGTAGGTAACGGTTAATGCCATGTCCTTAAACAATTGTCCGGCAATCCCTTCCACAAAAACGATTGGGAAGAATACAGCCACCGTGGTGAATGTGGAGGCGGTTACAGCACCGGCGACCTCAGATGTTCCTTTGAGGGCGGATTTGTAGAGATCCAATCCCTTATCCTTATGGCGCTGGATAGACTCCAACACAACGATAGAGTTGTCCACCAGCATTCCTATCCCCAGCGCCAGACCTCCGAGGGAAATGATATTCAGAGAAATGTTGGAAGAATACATAAGAAAAAAAGTGATGACAATGGAAATGGGAATGGCGGCACCGATTATCAAAGTGCTCCGCAGGTTTTTTAAAAAATAAAGAAGGACCATTATCGCCAGGATTCCCCCGATGATGGCGGTCCGCTTTACTTCATTTATTGTGCTTTTGATGAACTTTGCCTGGTTTGTGATAACCAGATAGTCCATATTTCTTGGCCTCAACGTATTCTTCTGGACCAGAGCGAGCCTTTCTGTCACCGTATCGGATACCGAAACGGTATTGGCATCTGCAGCCCGGTAGATTGCGGCTTCGATGCATTCCAGCCCATTGATGCGTGAGATGACTTTCCGCTCCTTATAACCTCTATAGACGTTAGCGATACTCCCGAGGGTTATTTGGACATCGCCCCGCCTATCTATAATGATGTCTTTGATCTCATCGACTTCTTTGAACTCATTGACTGTCCGGACAAGGAACTGGCTGTCTTTTTGCTTCAAAATCCCGGCAGAAAGGTTGACATTTTCCTGGGATAATCTGTTGACTACTGTTGTTATCGGAATATTGAGCAAGCTGAGCTTTTGTTCGTCGACATCAATATGGATTTCATCCTCCAGCCCTCCGGAAATCGAGCAGGCGGCTACTCCCTCGATACTTTCCAGGGCTTGTTTGAGCTCTCTCTCCGCTATATATCGTATTCGCGATAACGCTGTGTCACCGGTAATCCCCAGTTTCATAATGGGTTCTGTATTGGGATCATATCTGAGGATTATGGGTTTCTGTGCCCCCATGGGGAGGCGAATTAAATCCAGTTTTTCCCTGATTTTCAGGGTGGCAAAATCCATGTTGGTATGCCATGCAAATTCGACTGTGACCTCGGACAACTCCGCTCTTGAAACAGATGAAATGCGGACAACATTGTCCACGACGCCGCAGGATTCTTCAATAGGCTTCGAGACAATATTTTCAATTTCCGAAGGGGCGGTACCCGGGTATTCTGTTTTGATGGTCAGAGTTGGATAGGAAATCTTAGGCAGGAGGTTCAGGCTCAATTTAGAATAAGAGATGGATCCAAAGATGATCGCGGCAACAGTAAACATAAAGACTGTTACCGGACGGTTGATAGAAAACTTAACTATCTTCACTGGACGACTTCGACTCTCTGTCCGTCTTTAAGAGATTCGACGCCAACCACAACGATGACGTTGCCCTCTTCAAGACCACTTGTAATTTCAACCAGGTCTTCCTCCATAAGCCCAAGGGTGACCTCTTGCTGAGCCACCTGGCTCCTCCGGTCCATTACGAATACAAATGTTTTGTTCTGTTTGAAAAGAATGGCCTTTCTCGGGATGACCAGTACGTCTTGCTTCACGCCGATGACGATCCTGACTTCCACAAACATCCCAGGTTTCAACTTCAAACTTTCGTCATAGACCTCGACCGTCACCTTGACCGTTCCTGTTTCCACGTCTATGCGGGGATTGATCAATTTGACTTTTCCATGGAAACTGCTGCCTTTTAAGATCTCTGTGTTGACTTCAGTCTGCATCCCGGTCCTTAATTTGATGGAGTCGGAGGTGGGGACAAAAACACGGATCAACAGCGGAGAAAAATCTTCGATAGTGTAGACCTGCTGGTTTGAATTGACTCTGTCTCCGGTTTCGATCAGCCGCTCGGTTATGTAGCCTTCCGATAGGGCGCGTATCTTTGTCCAATTCAGCTGGAGCTGCAGGTTCTTGAAGTTTTCCTTCCGGTTATCATAATCAAGTTTCCTTTGTTTAAAGAGCGCTTCTGTGGCTTGATATTCTTGTTCGGAGATCAGATCTTTCTTGACAAGCTCCTGACTGCGAATGAAGTTGTTTTCTGCTTCCTCAAAAATGAGTTTAGCCTGTTCAAGTTGAATTGAGGCTTGTTGATAAGTGATTTTTATTTCTGTATCATCGAGGAGAGCCAGTACATCATTTTCTTTTACATAAGCTCCCTCTTCCTTTACGATCTGTTTAATGTAGGCAGAAAGCCGGGAGAAGATCTCGATTTTGCGCTCCGGCTCAACGATTCCATTTAAAACAAGATAAGAGTTTAGATCTTTTCTGCTAACAGGTCCCACGTTTACAAGGGGTGCTGTACCTCCTTCATCTCGTCCCTTACTCCCTTGAGCTGCCGCTATCATTTCCTTGACCTGCTCTTTGGGAATACGTCCGGACTTGATCGCCTCTTTCATGCGATCGGGTATATCGAGTTTATCGACATCAATGTCCTGCTCGCCGGATTTGGTTTGAGATTTGGATCCGGGTTTCTGTCTGGGGCTCCTTTGCGAATTGTCCTGTCCCTGACTTTTTTTATCTCGTGGCCGCTCATTTTGGGTTCGATCCGCACTTCCCTCAGAGCCGGCCTGATCAGATTTTCCGCAGCCATATGTTAGTGCCACTAACACCATTAGCATTGCAATGAATATTTTTTGCATTATTACTCCATCAAGATAGATCGCAGGTCATTCGAACCGATTGGTTTGATTTTTCATCACCAATCCATTGAAACAGCCTGGATTCGAATTGCTCATGATAATCATTAATTGATTGCGATCTCTTTCGCTATTATTATTAATTTATGTGTTTAACATACTTTTAGACGCATAAAAATCCATTTTCTTCCATTCATGTTGTGGTTCTCTATTACTATAGCATATTAGAGGTAAGAACTCACCCTTAAATACGCCTTGAGTACTCCTTGAATTCGCCTTAAATACGCCAGTATCAGCCTCATACTGAGTGCGCCAGTATCAGCTTCATCTGTCATTCCCGCGGAGCCTGTGCCCGCGCAGGCGGGGTAGCGGGAATCCAGGCTTGTTCCCGCGGAAGCGGGAAACCAGAAATACAAAAGACTCTTATCCAGATATCTCTGGATTCCCGCCTGCGCGGGAATGACAAAAAAGCAGGAATGACATTCTTAAAAATGCTACTCCGCCTGCGCGGGAATGACAAAAAAGCAGGAATGACATTCTTAAAAATGCTACTCCGCCTGCGCGGGCACAGGTTCCGCAGGAATGACATTTTGTGAAACAGGAATGACATTTTGTAAAACAGGTATTAATATTTACAACTTAATGGGAGATGAACCTAAAATTTTAAAGTTAATCTGTATCTGTAACCCAGATCCTTTAATTTAAATTTCAGCGATTGGATGACTTTTATTTCCGGGATGTTCCATTTCGCAATACAGGCATAGACTTCTTTGTATCCCTGTTTTCTTGCATATTCTATGATCTCTCTGTGAAGTTTCTTTGAGATTCCCTGGTTCCTGAAGGATTTGGAAACAAAAGTGATCTGCAGAAAAAACTCAGGAGGAGTCCAGTTGGAAGAAACAGGCAAAATATCATACATATTGTCCACTTCAGGGGCACCGAGCGATGGAAACCCCATGAGATACCCCACCACCTTACCCTCAACAAGAGCAACAAAAGTTTTGTACTTGTTTTCAGGCATGAGATAGCGGTTCCGGTAGTTATCTAATCCTGATTTGATCTTAACGTCCTTGAATTTCTCTGCTAGTTCAGCCTCCAACTCCATGACCAACTTGAGGAACTGCTCCAAATCCTTAGGTCGATATTCTCTGATTTTCACATTTAAATCCATTTTTGTCTCCCTTCACATCCTAAATTAAAAATAGACCCGAGCGCGCACTAATCCTCCAGACCCCATGTTTTTAGCGAATGCCTTTCCTTCCTTGCCGAAGTTAACATTCAGATAAACAAAGATCTCAACATTATCTGAGAGGCTGTAATTAAGAGTAGGGACTAGAGCAAAACTGTTATCTGAGAGGCTGTAAATTGTTGAGAATCCAACATTCAGTAAATCGGTAGCCGGATGCTGGATGAAAACATAAACCTGGTCACGCGATATGGCCTTTTGTTCCGTTGTCATAAGCCGCATCCAATCATTGAGGTTGTACTGCTCATGGTCGGTCTTGCCCAGTGTATTCCGGTAGTATTCGACCATCAAGTAGGTCTGAAAATCAAAAGTGTAATCCGTGCCAACAACAAGCTCATAGAAATCTGTCGAATGTTCCATCCAGTTGTAGGCATATTCTGCCCAGACGCCTAATCCTAAAAGCTCCCCGGCTGTGTTCGCTCCCAGAAGCTGCCGTTTCTCAGGCAGTTCCACAAAATTCATGTTTTCATCATCAAAGCGAGTATAATCGTGAAAACGCCAGACTTTTTCGATGCCGATAAGAGAATAATCGAAATGAGATATTCGCCCCTTAAGCTGGATCATTTTTGCCGAATTTTTCCATGTATCATCCGGTGAATAGAGGGCTGTGAGTGTGTATGAGGACCCGATTGGGACATCCAAACGCACGGCATTGTATCCGGGTTGCTCATAAGTAGGATCGAGCAGGTCTTTTATGTTAAAAACATCTGTCGGATTCCAGATATTGCCTGTACCCAATGAGATTTGTTGTTTCCCCACGGTTAGGTCGCAATATTTAAAGGACAGCTTTATATAGGCATTATCGAGAAAAGTTCGATTTGAAAACGGAAGCACATAAAAAGACTCCATTCCAGGAGTAACTTCAGAAGTGACATCGGAAGACAAAAAGTCCAGAATATTCCATCTGGTTTTGCCATGAAAAGTGATGTAATCAAAGTTTGCAGCGAATGTTATATTATCAGAAGGATTTGATTTTATGTCCAACCGGAGCTTATTGGAATAAAGCTGGAGAAAATCGTTCTTTGTGACAGCTCCCATTATCTGGGATTCGAAATAGCCAAAAATGTCAACTTTCTCCTGAGCGGTTAAGGGTGAGAGGAAAAAAGAGAAAGTGATGAGTACAAGGATTCCTTTTCTCATTTTTTTAGACCCCTTTCCGTAAACATGCTGTCGTCTAATTTGACGTTGTATTTCACTTCGAGAAGCTCCATTTCTGTCTGTGTATTGTCCTGTTTGTTGTACATGACCACCTTCATCGCCGTGGGAATGTTATCGATAACGCGGATATCACTCTGGACCAGTCTCTTCAGCAAAAAAGTTGTGTCATCTTCGTCATAATAATCAATAACTAATGGATAAAAATTTTCTTTGAGGACCCATAAGATCAGTCTCGAATAAGAAGTATCGCTGTCCGGTTTGCGGATTAGCTCTAATGTGTAACAATCGTGCCCCTCCATTTTTTCATCTTTAAGCCTCTTGGAGCTAAATTCCTTGATAAAGGCATCTCCGCTTCCCATATCTTCGTAAGAAAAGTCACTTCCCTGCATTTTCTGCTTTTTTGCATGTGAAGCAAGTTTCCGGACACGTTGGGTTCGTGCATTGAACATCCAGATATCGTCGGCATGATTCAGCATCAATGTCGCCAGCCCTTTGATACGCCTTGGTTCCAGATATCGCACAAGGTTTTTCTCTCCTTTATCCTTGCTCCACGATTCATAGATAAAGGTTCGTTTCTTACCCGACGTGGTCAAGATTGTCATTTTTGCTTTTGCCTGAACCGAATCGACATTCATCAATTCATTGACTTTCTCGATGATGTCTTCTCCTGTGAGCTCCTGGCTGAATAAACCCGGAGCCATAAGTAAAACAGTCAATGCTGAAATCATTATTATTTTCATGCGATTTCCTCTGTTTGTTCTTGTTTTTAAATCCCTGTTGATACTCATTGTTGGCTTCTGTGAGATTCAAGCTGTCATGAGTCAATCCTCCTCTTCATTTTATGAATTTCTGCCTCAACTTCAAAGCTTTTTTTGCTATTTATCATTTTCCATAACGATTTCATGGTGGTGCTTCAGGGAACGTTCCCTAAGAGCAAAAATTTAGTGGAGTTTTTGCAAGAGGAATGTGGTAATCTTTAATATACAGGAGACTCGAATTTTTGTTAAAATCTTTCTAGTAAGATTGAGGGGATAAATTATGACCAAACGTAAGATCTCTATTTTTCTAAACGAACAAAATCGGTCTGTTCCAGAGGAAATAACCGCAGGTGAGCTACGTGATAAAGAAAAACCAGGGGCTGATATCCTGGTGATCAATGGTTTTCCAGCCCGAGAGGATTCCATTCTAAGGGAGGGTGATCAAGTGGTCTTTATTCGCCGCGGTGAAACTCCAAAAAAAGAAGAGCTCGAAGCCCTTATGGTTGCCAGACATACTCCAGGTGTTCATAAGCGTATGAAGAAGGCCACGGTAGGGATTGCAGGATTGGGAGGATTGGGGTCTGCTGTTGCCATTGCCCTGGCCAGAATAGGCGTTGGAACACTGGTCCTTGTGGATTTTGATATTGTCGATCCAAGCAACCTTAATCGCCAGCATTTCTTTATTGATCAAATTGGCAAGGCAAAGACAGAGGCGATGAAAGAAATTTTGGCTAGTATCAATCCCTATGTTAAAGTCATTACTCACAAGGTTGAGCTGAACAGGATGAATATTCCTCAGCTGTTTAAGATGGCGGATGTTATAATCGAGTGCTTCGATCGTGCAGAAGAAAAAGCAATGATACTGGAGACTGCTGCTGAATTATTGCCTGACACCTTTATTATTGGAGCATCCGGGCTAGCAGGTTATGGCGACAGCAACAGTATAAAGACCTGGAGAATAACGGGAAAAATGTATTTAATCGGAGACCTGGAGAAAGCAGCGGAGCCTGGACGAGGACTGATGGCTCCCCGGGTTGGTATCGCTGCCCATCATCAAGCCAATCTAGCGGTCAGTTTATTGATAGATCCTGAAAAAACACAGGCCCGCACCCCAGATATTCTGGAATAGATTGCTCAGACTGCGTCAAAAGAAAAAAGGGGACGGTCCTATTTTTTCTAATAAGAAAAAATAGGACCGTCCCCTTTTTTCCGCCCCCTTTTATCTATCAACTCGTGAATCATTCAGGTTGAAACACCGAGAAAAAAAAGATGGAGATATAAAGTTGGAATGAATATAATGAGCCTAGATTATTCATGTTTTATGAAGAGTCCGGGTTAATGTTTAGAGGTAAAAATGGAAATTAATTTTAAAGACAGAGATATCATCTCAATAACTGATTTTAGAAGAGAAGAAATTCTTTATTTGTGTGAACAAGCACAGATGATGTTTGATTTAGAAAAAAACAAAAAAAGAGATGGTTTGTCAAATGAGCTGAAGAACAAGGCTTTAGCGTATATGTTTTATGAGCCGAGCACAAGGACTAAGACAAGTTTCATTACTGCAATGCGCCAGTTGGGAGGCAATAGTGATGGTTTTTCAGGCATTGAAAGTACAGCTGTGATGAAAAAGGAAACAATTAGAGACACTGTAATGATGATGGAAGCAAATCATTTTGATGTCATTGTTATGAGACATCCTCTGGGAGGTTCATTACAGTGGGCTGCTGATGTTGCATCCATTCCTGTGATCAATGGAGGTGACGGGAAAAATGAGCATCCTACTCAATCAATGCTTGATATTTTTACATTATATCTCTTAAACGAAAAAAACCTGGATGGAATAAGCATTGGTTTTGGAGGAGACTTATCTCACGGAAGAACAATACGGTCCTTAAGTCTTGCGTTATCCTGTTTCAAAGATATTACGGTAAGATGGGCTGCCGAAGAGCTTCTGGGAATGCCTGAAGATCTGGTTGAGCTTCTTAAATCAAGAGGAGTCGTTGTTATTAGGGAAAAAAGTGTTGAGGATGTCATGTCTAAAGTCCAATTTTATTATATGACAAGGCCGCAGTTAGAACGAATGGGAGGTATCACTAAAAATGAGGTCATGAATATGATGAAAAAGTACAGGATTGACCTCGATAAAGTGAAAGGATCTCAAGTGAAATTGATGCATCCTCTTCCTGTAAACAGCGAAGTTGCAGAAATTGACTATGAAGTATATTTTGATGAATCCCAGGCATTTTTCCAGCAAGCTGAAAATGGTATTTTCCTCAGAAAGGCATTGCTCTATGAAATGTTAAAGGATAAGGAAAGCGTTCAATTCAGCGGGAAGTTAAATCCTCTTCTTGAACATGGCAATAACAGATTAAAAAGAATAATAAAAGAGAGGGATAAAGAAAAAAGAAGATTTATTGATAATTTAACGAATGGGACGGTTGTCGATCATTTGCTGCCTGGAACAGAGCAAAAGATCGTTGCTGAATTGGACTTAACGAATAGAGGCAGTATCTCTATTCCTGCACATCTCCCTAAAGCTGGGAAATCTTTTTTAAAAACAGATTTATCCGGGCTGAGTGAGAAAGAATTAAAGAAGATAGCTTTAGCCTCTCCAGAGGCTACGATCAATTATATAAAAGATGGAAAAATCGTAGAAAAATTTGTTTATTTTTTGTGTAAGGATACTAACTGTGTCACAAGAGTCATCAATGAGGATGTTCCTCCAAAATTCTATAAAGATGATGGGACAATAAGATGCAGATACTGCAGAA
>JAGLWV010000057.1 GCA_023133225.1 Candidatus Aminicenantota bacterium
AATAGACATGCTCAATAGAAAAATTTTGAGAAAACGATTCATTTTTCCCTCCATACAGGACTCATCTTGTCCCTAAGTTGTAACTTTTTGATTTATAGCACTAGAAGAATTTGATGTCAAATTGGAAGAGAACAGACCAATCCCCACGTCACAAATAATGCCTAAACATGCCTAATTATGGATAAGGTTGCTTAAAGAAAATAAGGAGTTTTTTAGAGATTCTGGTTAAAAACGGGTGCTAGGATTCTTTAACATCTTGAGAAATCGGTAGCTGTGCTTGGATTATTGAGAAGAAGGTTACGTTTGGTTATGGATATCGGAGGAGGGAGCGGTAGGCTCTATTGTTTTGGATATTGATGATGCTCTTTGATAGATCATCGTTATGGAAAAAGATACTAAGTTGATTTTCTTAGGACTTCGAAGGGCAGGAAGAGGTTGGGTTGGAACGGTGAACGGTTTGGCTATTTAGTCATTTCCATCTATTCCCTCTCACATGAATCCCCCCATGCTTGCGGATTAAATCAGCCATATCTTTATGGTCAACGTAACGCACAAGGTCCAACGGAGTTTGTCCTCCAGATGTCTTTGCGTTCACATCGGCTCCATTGGCAATCAACAGTTCTGCCACTTTTATGTAGTGTTTTTGAGCCGCTAAGTGTAGCGGGTTATGACCTTTACGATCCCCTGCATTTAAATCAGCTCCATTTTTTATCAAGGCATTTACCCACTCAATTTTATTATGGAAAGCCGCTCCGTATAAAGGAGTCTGTCCAGAATTATTCTTTGAATTGATATCAAGACCATTCGCAACTAATAGCTCAATTATAGCCTTATCTCCTCCATATTGGACTGCGAGATGCAGTACAGTCATTCCTTTACGCTTTTCATTTACATTTGCACCAGCATCTATGAGTACTTTTACTATCTCAGCTCTATCAGCAGATTTACCCATACTAAACATACAAGCAAAAAACATAGGTGTTGCGTCGCGGATACGACCCAAACTGAATTTTTTGTTGACATCAACACCGGCTTTGATAAGCTTTTTTACTGAATCAATTTTGCCCCACATACATGCACCGCTCAATTCTTCTACTGTTTGGGTAGTTGCCATTGAAAATGTCACAATCAGAAAAGCCAAAAACACTAAAGATATTGATTTTTTCATATTAAGTCCTCTTTTTTCGGTTCTAAGATTTGGGGATAGAACTCTGCTCTTTTGATTTAAGCGGAAAATTCTGTCTCTTTGTTGGGATCATTCTGTCCACAGCTGTTATTTTTTAACTTATAACATATTGAAATGCTTGATTCAAATTACAAAGACAGACCTCTCCCCAAGTCACAAATGCATAGATTTTGCTGAAACTTGCCTAATTATGGATATGTTGACTAAGGGAGAGAGGGAATAGCCATCGAATGAATGCACCAGGTGCTGATAATAAGGCAACACCTAAGAATTCACCTATAATAATTACAAGAGGGATGAGGAGTACTATGATAAGTTCCATCTTGTTAGTATAAAGGTAAGCACATATATTAAAGATGTCAATCACAGATTTCTAAATAGACACACCTCTCCCCGTGTGTCAGTGGAGTGTCAGAATTTGCCTAAACTTGCCTCACTATGACTAAGGTTGACTAAACGGAAGACTGTGATTTACCCCTAAAAAAATGGCTCCTCGGGTAGGACTCGAACCTACAACCTAGTGGTTAACAGCCACCTGCTCTGCTTTTAAATCTTAAAAAGACAATATAGATAATTGCTGAATCAGAGGAGCTATACTTGTCTGCCTTAGATAAGTTCGAAAATCGTATACTAGCTCACGCATCCCTTTTTACAGAAATACAATCTGGTCTATTATCCCTTCAACCCAGCCACCTTCTTCTTCGCATCCTCAGCAATACCAGGATCAGCGTCTTTCCAGAGGTCGAGGAATTTCTCATAGTGCTCTATGGCTTTGCTCTTTTGGCCCTTTTCCTCATAAATTCTTCCAAGCCAATAGAGGCTTCGCGCATAGATGTCCCCCGTGTAGAGCTTTCCCGTGGTAAAGGTTAATATCTTTTCGTATTCTCCCCGGGCTTTCTCTGTATTACCTGACTCATAAAAAGCCAAGGCCAAAGGCTCGGCAAAATTGGCCTGATCATTTGTAAACGGATCCAGCCCAAGCTGATAAGGCAGCAAAGAGATGGCTTCGGTGAAAAATTCTATTGCTTTGGAATAATTTTTTCTCTCGAGCTCGATTAGGCCCAGGAGATGATGGTAGTATCTGATATCTTTTCTATTCACGCCTTTTTCTACTAATTCCTTGATTCCATTGGCTGCTTTCTGGGCATCCTCGACTGAATTCATCGCGAGAAAAGCCCGGCCTCTGTAATACAGCGCACGTCTCTGCCATTTCAATGCATCATCTGAGTCTTGAGCGATGTTCAAGGCTGCGTTACAATCTTTTAAAGCGTCTGCTGGTTGGCCGGATTTAAGATAGCTATAGCCCCTCCAGATGTGAAAACAGACTCTCCACCAGTTATCGCCGAGCTTTTCTGCGAGCTTCAGTCCTTGTTCATAATGCTGTCTTCCGCTTTCAAATCTTCCCCTCAAGAGGTATGAAGTGCCCAACACAATTCTGGTGTACAAATGATATCCCAGCTCCTTTCTCTCAAGAACCTTGAAATAATCCTCCTCTGCTTTTTCAAAATCTTCTGCACAGAGATAGATATTACCTCTACGAAAAAGAATCGCTATATTATCAGGATTAATGGAAATAGCTTTATCCGCTTCAGCCAAAGCAAGATCGTAATCTCCATGGAGAAAATAGTTCAGAGATAATTCTCGACGGATCACATCACTCTCATGAATATTCTGGATATAGCCCTCAAGAACTTTCCTAGCTGTTTCATACATTCCCTTGGCTCTGTAAGCGTCTGCTATATTCATATACGGAAAAAAAGACTCATCTTTAGCCTGAATCTGGACATTATAACGCTCAATGGCTTCGTCCCACTGTTCAGTTGACATGTATAGAATCCCCAGGTTGGTGTTAGCGATGGAATCATCGGGATAAAGCTTGAGGTGCCTTGTGTAAGCTTCAATGGCTTTGTCATATGTTGTCTCAGAATCTCTGTAGAATTCTGCCTCGATGAGATAACGCTCTCTATCGGACAACCGGTCTTTCAGTTCAAAAGCCTTCCGGAGATACTTCTTCTTCTCAGAAAATAATACCAGGTTATTGTAGCCCATGGCCATGCTTCTGTAGGCCATGGCAAACTCAGGGTCCAGGGCTAATGCTTTTTCCATGGATCGGATGTTTTTGCGGTATTCCCCCCTATGATGGAATTCTCTTCCCTCGACGTAATATCTAAAAGCTTGAGGAGAGCTGGTGGTGATCTTTTCGACTTCCTTATCGATGTCTGTGGCTATCTCCTCTTCGGAGAGTTTAAAATCAGCTTTGATTCTTCTTGTCAGCTCATCCACCATTGAAAACACAGCCTGTTCACTTTTTCCTTCAACTCTGTCCGAACCTATAATTTTACCTGTGCTTATCTCCTGGAGCGTATATTCAATCCTAAATATATCACCTGCTTTGGATAAGCTTCCCTGCAAAATGTGATTCACTCTTCCCTCGGTTGCTACTTTCATTAAGTCTTCTGAAGCATAACTTTTTGCCTCTAGCAGGTTGAGTTTTCTCAAAATACCGTACAGCCTGTCTCCACTCAGCACATTTATATACTTCGACTGAGATAAGTCTGTGATGATTGAATCCGAAAGGGCGCTTCTCCATATATCATAACTCTCATCTCTGGTGTTGTTTTTGAAGTACATGACAGCAAGAGATGGTTTGCCTGATGGAACGGGAATAGCCTCCCTCTCAGGGAGAATCTTCAATATGATTACTGCGGCAATTATGAGAGCAACAACAACTAATGCTGGGATAAAGAGCTTTTTCAAACTGAATTGAACGGTGATTTCTCTTGAGGTAAGAGGTTTTCTTTTGGGTATAACTCTTTCTGCAGTCGGGATGCCTCTTTCAATATTTTCAAGTTCAGAGCGAACTTCTCCCGCACTCTGGTATCTTGCCTCCTTATCTTTCTCCAAACATTTCATTATTACACTGCTGAGACCTTCTGGTATCTGTGCGTTTAATTCTTTTGGATCCCTCGGTGTCTCGCTCTTATGCTTTACTCCGACTGTAAAAGGCGTATCTCCTTCAAAGGGAACTCGACCTGTGACCATTTCATACAGAATCACTCCTAAGGAATAAATGTCAGACCGCTGATCCGTCTCTTTTCCTTCTACTTGTTCAGGACTCATATACTCGGGTGTCCCGATTATCACACCAGCACCTGTTATTCCCTTCGACTCAAGAGAACGTGCTATCCCGAAATCCATGATCCGAGCATTTCCATCTTCATCCACCATCACGTTCTGCGGCTTCAAATCCCTGTGCACTACTCCCAATCTATGGGCTTCTGTTAGTCCATCGCATACCTGCTTCGCTATCGGTATAACCTGCCCAGCACTCAACTGCCCTATCTTCCTGAGTAGTCTCTTTAGATCCTCTCCTCTAACATATTCCATCGTGATATAATGAGTCCCTTGCTCTTCATTCAGATCAAACATTCGAGCAACATTCTTATGCCCGATCTTACGAGCCATTTTTAGTTCATTGCTGAAACGCTCTACGGTCTTTTTATCTTTGGCTATTTCAGGTCTAATGAGTTTTAGTGCTATTTCTTCCTTAAGTTTCTTATCCAGCACTCTATAGACTCTGCCCATTCCTCCTTTGCCCAGCTCTTCAATAATCTGGTACCTGTCCGCAAAGGTGGAACCTGTGGTTAGCTCTTCTGTAGGTATTTCGATGGTTTCGGTGATAAGAATTTCCTCTGAGGAAGGAAGAGAGATTGCACACTCTTTGCAATATTTGGAATCGTAAGGATTATCCGTATTACATTTAGGGCATTTTGTTCCCATTGTATTTCTGTTGCTTACTTGGCAATAGCATAATAATTAATGAGGTGAGTGTCAAATTGAAATATAGACTTATCCCTTTGTCACCAAATTGTCACCAAATTTGCTTAAGATCGCCTAATTACGGCTAAGGTTGCTTAAAGTGAAAGCTGTGTTTTGTCCCTGAAAAAGAGGTTTTCCCCTGTTACTCAAATCCATAGAGCGAGGGATTCCTAATCCCTAGGTTGCAGGTTCGAATCCTGCCAGGCGCGCCATCTTTTCCTCTGGAAAATCCTCATTTTGCTTTATACATCCGCATCCATAATTAAAAGAGAATTAGACATAATTTCCCCTGTGCGACACAAATTTACTCCTGGAGACAGGAAAAGCTGGGAGGATTGATTATCGAGACGGGAGGCTAGTGTCATGTCAAATCTCAATTG